>NZ_LXHX01000066.1:0-43282 GCF_001649495.1 Emticicia sp. MM
GAGGCTCTTGTAAGTTGTGTCCTTCACCTGGGATGTAGGCATTTACTTCTTTTTGGTTTGTTAAGCGAACACGAGCAACTTTACGAAGTGCTGAGTTTGGCTTCTTTGGAGTCGTAGTGTAAACACGAGTACAAACGCCACGACGTTGTGGACATGAATCCAACGCCGGAGACTTAGATTTCCAAGTCATTTGTTCTCTGCCGTTTCTTACTAACTGTTGTATAGTAGGCATTTTTTTAAATAATTGTTTTCGTTTAGATACTAATTTCCAATTAGGGCTGCAAAGGTACAAGTTTTTTAATGAAAAGAAAAACTTTTTTGGAAGATATTATTGATTTATTGAGATTTTGTTTGTAAAAGCTCAAATTTGAAGTAAATAGAATGAGTTTGGTACATCTCTAACCACTTAGTCTCACATGAAAAACTGTGTTTTTCTTCACTAAAATCATAGAAAAAACTACTTATTACAAGCCTGATAATCAATTTTTTAGATTACAATTCATTATTCTACGGCTCATTTTATGTTTGCTACTTCCAACTATTTCAGCAACATCTGAATCTCTTTTTATGACCGGTCAGAAAATTTAATCAACACAAAACAAATTAAATAAATTATGAATAAGTGGGTTTCGTATAGTTGTATTGCTTTAGCATCGGTTCTTACATTAGCATGCGATAAAGCAGAAGTTAGTAATCAGGTTAGCGTATTTTCAAGTTTTGAAAATGGCTTTGAGGGTTGGATTGTAGATTTGGCAGAATACAATACTTCAATAGATAGTAGTTCGATAGAATTCAAGTATGGTGTTGAAAAAATCCCTTCCGATTCAACCAAAAAAGGTTTACGCGTACAAAGCCATAATCGTAGCGACGATATGTTTATGTATGCAAAGAAAAAAATCAGTGGTTTGAATAGTCAAAAAACCTATGAGGTTTTCTTCAATATTGAATTAGGTACTTATTTTCATGCCAATAGCGTCGGAATTGGTGGCTCTCCTGGCAGCTCAGTTTATGTAAAGGCTGGTGCATCTTCCAAAGAACCAAATAAATATTTAGAGGGAGACTTTTATAAGTTTAATCTTGATAAAGGAAATCAAGCAGAAGGAGGAAAAGAGCTAATTACCATCGGCGATGCTTCAAACGGCCTTTCCGAACCGGGTTTTAAAGTTGTGAATAGAAACAATACTGGAAAATTGGTCACAGTAAAACCTAACGAAAAAGGCGAAATTTGGCTTTGTGTAGGCACTGATTCTGGTTTTGAAGGTCTAAGTGTTTTATACTATGATAAAATAAGTGTTTATATCAAAGAGAAAGCCACTCTTTAGAGTCTAACCAAGAAAACCAGCTCTTTGAGAATAAGAGTTGGTTTTTTCTCTACTTCCTACCACTCAAATCTCTTTTATTTATCTAATCCGCTGTTTTCTAAGCAATTATCAGTAATTTCGCACCTCATTTGAGAAATGCTCATTTCTCATAAACAAAATCATTCATTCACAAATACTATGACTACCGAACAATTGAAGGAGTTAAAGGCCAGATTGGCGGCCTTGAGGGGGTATCTTTGACTACGATAGTAAGAAAGAACAACTCGATGATTTAGAACAACAAACTGCTCAACCTGAGTTTTGGACAGATGCTGCCAAAGCTGAAAACGTGATGAAACAAGTACGTGTTTTGAAAGGTTGGACAACCGGATATGAAAATGCCGATACAGCTATCGGCGACCTCGAAACACTCTTCGAGTTTTATGAAGCTGGTGAGGTTAGTGAAGAAGAGGTTGATGAAGAAGGTGCGAAAGTGACTACAATTATTGAAGAATTGGAGTTGAAACGCATGCTATCGAACGAGGAAGACCAAATGAGTGCCATTCTTGAGATTAATGCAGGTGCAGGTGGTACGGAAAGCCAAGACTGGACAAGCATGCTCATGCGTATGTATATGATGTGGGCTAATAAGAAAGGGTATAAAGTTTCTGAACTTGATTATCAAGATGGTGATACTGCTGGCGTAAAATCAGTTTCTTTACAAATTGATGGACCAATGGCTTATGGCTTCTTGAAATCTGAAAACGGGGTACATCGCTTAGTTAGGGTTTCTCCATTCGACTCAAATGCTCGCCGCCATACGTCATTTTCTTCAGTTTTTGTTTCGCCATTAGTTGATGATACGATTAATATCGAAATTCGTGATGCTGATATTGAAATCCAAACTTCACGCTCAGGTGGTGCGGGTGGACAGAACGTAAACAAGGTTGAAACCAAAGTACAATTGACTCACAAACCTACGGGCATTGTTGTTGTATGTCAGGTTGAACGTAGTCAGTTAGGCAATAAAGAACGTGCGATGCAGATGTTACGCTCGAAACTTTACCAATTAGAAGTAGATAAACGCAATGCTTTGAAAGCGGAAACTGAAGCTGGAAAAATGAAAATTGAGTGGGGCTCACAAATTCGTAGTTATGTATTAGATGACCGCCGTGTGAAAGACCACCGAACCAATATTCAAACTTCAAATACTGAAGCTGTATTAAATGGCGACATTGATGATTTTATCAAAGGCTATTTAATGGCAAATTAATAATATGGTGATTTCTGCCAACGTCGGCAGGGTTTAAAACCCTGCCGACGTTCAAATGATATCCTTCTTTTTTCAAGCAAACTGCTTGACTACTTTAATAATATGTTCTGTATCTACACTATTTTGCTGCCACTCTTCTAAACGTCTATTCATTATTTTAAACCAAATAGGTGGCACAAGCGACATCAGAATCATCATCGTATAACCAAATGGCAATTGTGGGCTTTCATCAAAATGCCTCAATACTTGATAAGGTCGAGCAGCATAAGCATGGTGGTCAGAGTGTCGTTGTAAATTAAAAAGCAATACATTACTATAATAATGATTAGCATTCCACGAGTGAAGTGGGTTTACTTTTTCATAACGCCCATTTTCGAGCTGTTTTCGCAAAATTCCATAATGTTCGATGTAATTGACACATTCTAAGGATAAAATTGCTATGATGCTTTGTACAACAAAAAACAGTAAGACAATCCAAGCAATTTTATGCATAGACTCACTGAAAAGGGCTGTAAACAAAGCACAAAGAAGAATTGGCAATACTACCGCCCAAATCATTTCATTACTAATACTCCAAATACTCTTATTGTTTTTCTGAAGCAGTTTTTTCTCGATTTTCCATGCACTTTTAAAGCCTCCTATCACACTTTGCCGCCAAAAACTAAAAACTGTTTGATTTTTACGAGCAGTCGCAGGGTCAAGAGGAGTAGCGACGTGCACATGATGCCCACGATTATGCTCTACAAAGAAATGCATATAGCAAACTGAAATCAAAGCTGCACGAGCGTGAAACTGTGCAATTGGACTTACCCGATGCCCTAGTTCATGTGCCACATTAATGATAGTCGATGCATAAACTCCTTGGCTAAGCATTAGCCCTAAAATCTGATACCAAGTAAGTTTATCGTGAGTAAGAATATAACAACCCCACGCAAGGATAAAGTATTGAATATAAACATGTGAATAAACTAGAAAATCGAAATAGCGGTCTTTGATTAGTTTTTCAAACTCATCAGCACTCGCATTTTGCGAATCTCTACTCACAATTTCATCAAGAATGGGTATTAAACCATAGGCATAAATGAATACAAAATATGTCCAATTTGGTGTAATAAAATAATAACCTAAGATGTAGAAGGCAATGAAAGAATAGCCCCATGCAAAACCGATTTTTTTTCTGATACCCATGGTTTACTAATTTTTCGTTGTAACTTTAAAACAAACAATACAAATCTTATCATTTTGTTGGAATAATCCTACCATAAACATTAATATTTAGATAGGATAAAAATGCGGAATCCCTAATCATGAGCGAGTTTTTGGTTTACTTACAACTTGGCTATCAACACATTACAGATTTGAATGGCTATGACCACATCTTATTTGTTGTGGCTCTTTGTGCAATATATCGAGTTACTGATTGGAAGAGAGTATTATATCTCGTAACAGCCTTTACAGTTGGCCATTCCGTAACCCTTGCATTAGCTGCACTCAATATGATTGAGTATGATTCTACGTTGATTGAATTTCTAATTCCAGTAACAATTATTATCACGTGCTTCTCAAATTTATTTCATAAAAGTTCTGATAGCGTGCTCAATCCTGAGGAGTTTTCTCGTATAAGATATTTCATTGCTATGATGTTTGGGCTTATTCACGGAATGGGCTTTTCAAGTTATCTAAAAAGTCTTTTAGGCAAAGACCAAAGTATTATTCTCCAACTATTAGCTTTTAATATCGGGCTTGAATTTGGCCAATTAATCATCGTAGGCATTACGATGGCCACTTCCTTTTTAGTTTTAGATGGTTTTAAGATTCGCAAACATACTTGGAATCTTCTTTTATCAGCTTTTGTGGCTGGGGTAGCCTTCAAACTTATGACCGAAAAATGGTATTTTTAAAGGTTTTTTCGGTAAATAACACTTCTATTTGACTTATTTTTTCAAAAAAACTTAATTCGTTAGATAATGCAGGCACTTTTGCATCAAATTTGTGTTATCTAAAAAAATAGTCATCATCAAATCTAATTTTGTTAATGCAAGAAAGTACATCTCTTATTGGTTTTCTCCTGACGGCGTTCTTTGCGGGCTTTGCCGCCATCTTTATGCCGTGTATTTACCCAATTATGCCCATGACGGTAAGTTTCTTCACCAAACAATCGCAAGGCACTCGAAAAGCCATGTTTTATGGACTTTCAATTATGTTTGTATTTGGGATTATTGGTTTAGTAGCTACTGTTTTTGGAGCACCATTTTTAAACTTTATCAGTACACACTGGGTTCCTAATCTTATATTTTTTGTTATCTTCATCATTTTTGGGGTATCGCTTTTAGGGGCATTTGAAATTGTATTGCCACACAACGTGGTTAATAACATAGACCGTATGTCGGAGCGTGGTGGTTTGGTTGGAATTTTCTTTATGGCTCTTACTTTAGTGGTTGTTTCTTTCTCTTGTACAGCTCCATTTGTAGGTTCATTGCTTATTATGGCAGCGAAAGGCGAAGTATGGCGTCCGCTTTGGGGAATGTTGGCATTTGGCCTACCATTTGGAGTAATTTTTACTTCTTTAGCTATGTTTCCACAATGGTTGAAGAGTTTACCGAAATCAGGTGGTTGGATGAATGAAATGAAAGCCGTTTTTGGTATTTTGGAATTTGCCTTGGCACTTAAATTTTTGAGTAATATCGACCTTACTTACCATTTTAATTACATCTCAAGAAATCTATTTTTAGTTATCTGGATTATCATTTTTGCCGCCATTGGACTGTATATTTTCGGAATTATTCGTTTGCCTAAAGATAGCAAAGTGCAGAAATACGCTCCGCAACGCATATTTTTTGGTTTATTATTTTTGGCTTTTGCAGGCTACATGGTTCCGGGCGTAACCCATGGTAAAGAATTAAGTCTTTTGTCGGGTCTTTTACCGCCTAAAACTATTGCAACAACCGTTGCTGATGGCTCTAAACTCAGAAATTTACCCCATGATTTAAAAGGGTTTTATGATTATGATGATGCCTTGGCCTATTCAAAAGAAGTTGGAAAACCATTGTTTATTGACTTTACGGGTTATGCTTGTGCCAATTGTCGAAAAATGGAAGAAAACGTTTGGCCACAACCAGAGGTTTTGGAGAAATTAAAAAACGATTTTGTGATTGCCTCCTTATATGTTGATGATAAAAAAGAGCTCCCCAAAGAGAAACAATTTACTTCGAAATATGATGATGAATTGAAAGTAACTGTGGGCGATAAAAATATGGATTTAGAGATTGTGAAATATAATAATAATGCCCAACCGTATTATGTAATTGAAGACTCTAATGGCAAGTTGATTGTAAAACAGCCCATTGGCTATTCATCAAAAGAAAACTTTTTGAAGTTTCTGAATGAAGGTATAAGTAATTTCGAAAAAAATAAATAAACAAAAGGCCTCTCATTAACGGAGAGGCTCTTTTTATTTTCTTCCAAATAAATGCTCAACTTCAACTTCTGTAAATCGAGCCTTTTTAGTAACGGCATTTCTTAGTAAATTCAAATATTTGGCTTTCGGTATTTCAATTGCACCAAAACGCTTTACATTATCATTAATAAACTGGGTATCAAGTAATTCGAAACCCTGCTGACGAAGAGTTTCGATTAAATAATGAAAAGCAACTTTTGAGGCATTAGGCACTCGATAAAACATTGATTCGCCAAAAAAGACAGCACCAATAGCAACCCCATATAAGCCACCCACCAACTCATTATCTAAGTAAGCTTCCACACTATGAGCAAGCCCCATAGCATTTAAACCAGAATATGCTTCAATAATTTCATCAGAAATCCAAGTCTCATCTGAGTCGCTTCTGGCATCTGCACAACCACGCATCACTCCTTCGAAATCATGATTAAAGCGTATTTCGAAATAGTTTTTGTTCAATATTGGGCGAAGAGATTTCGCTGGCTTGTAAGTATCAAGGGGAATAATGGCACGGGGGTCGGGAGAGTACCAGTATAATGTACCATCGGTATCGGCCATCGGAAAAATGCCATTAATATATCCATAAATTAAGTCGTCGGGCGAAAGTTTGGCCATTCAAAAAACTAAGCTGTATGTAAGCAAAGTTAATGAAAAATTTGAGACATAAAAATTAACGTTGTTAAGGTTTTGAATCTAATCGTCGCTAAAATAATAACTCTCTTATTATCAGTTCTTTTTAATTTTTGGCGATTCAAAAGTAATTCTACCTCTCTCATCATATTCATAAACCACATACGATTCGAAAGTAGTATCGTAGCAGTCTTTACCGTATTGTACTTCTTTTCTTCTACGATTTCCTGTCGGATAATACTCTACCCAGCGGCCTACTTTCACGCTATCATCCATCATACCCTGCTCGGCCAAAGTACCACTTTCATTAAATAATAGATACTCACCCGTAACCTTTCCATATAGTTTGGGAATCACCTCCTTTATTTTTGTTTTTCTTTCATCGAAATATGAAATTTCTGAATCTTGATAAAAACCACGCTCATAATACTCTTTGTTGAGTAAGTTATAATTCTTATCATAGAGCTCCCAACGCCCATCTTTTGCCCCGAGATAGTACCAGCCTTCTTCAACAACTAAATCGCCTAGGTATTTTTTATAAGGGCCATGCATTAAATCATTCGTAGCACGGTCACGGCCGAGTCCCTCTACAATTTTATTGGCTTTGCGGTCATACCAATATAAATGTCTATTGTATGGATTCGGCTGGGAAAAGTCTTTCAACGTATAAAATTCTAAGAACGTTAGGTTATTACCCGTACCTTGTCTAATCAGTTGTTTAGTTACCTTTATTCCCTCGTAATCTTTACCATTAAACTCATGCTTCATAGTTTTTATCTCTTTCTGAACATCTTTAATGGTCTTTTTGAGTTTTAAGCCTAAATCTGGTAAAGTTTCAGTAGCAAATTTTTTCGCATCATCTATGTTTGAAATATTCGTTCCCCCGGGTAAAGATGCCGAAGCCCTTGGAGTTGTTACCCCAACCGGAAGCCTATCAAGCTTTTCTTGAATTGTCTCTTTTTCATAACCTTTTTCGCCCTTGCGTTTCGCTTTTGGAACTACATCGGTTGATTGTGCGAAAATCAACGATGTTGAAGTGAAAAATAGGCACGAAATAAAAGTTAAGCGGTATATTTTATAGTAAAGTTTCATTTTCGGTGATAATGGCAGTAATTTTGCTATTCTATTTATAACGATAAATCTAATTAAAAATTGAAATGTGGGATTTATTTCCTCTTACTCCCGCATTCATAAATTGATATAAAGATAATGAAAGAGTGGTTTACAGAATGGTTCGATACTTCTTTTTATCATCAACTCTACAAAAGCCGTTGCCAAGACGAGGCAAAAATGCTTATTGATAATCTCGAAAAAAAGCTCAATTTTCAAAAGACTCAATCATTTCTCGACCTTGCTTGTGGTAAAGGCCGGCACGCCATTTACCTCAATTCAAAAGACTATCATGTAATTGGGCTTGATTTATCTCGCAATAATATCGAATCGGCTAATCAATCTGCTAACGAACATCTGCATTTTTTTGTTCATGATATGCGTACGTGTTTTCGCCCAAACACTTTCGATTTTGTACTGAATTTATTCACAAGCTTTGGGTATTTCGATGATGACCAAGACAATTTTCGAGCCATAAATGCAGTAGCCGATAATTTAAAATCAGGAGGTAAACTTGTACTTGATTATATCAATTGTACAAAAGCTATCAATAATCTCTCAAAACATTATGAAAAAGAGGTGGAAGGAATCAAGTTTATCATTACAAAACAAATTGAAGCGGGGTTTATCGTAAAAAATATTGATTTCGACTTTGAGGGTTCGCATCATCAGTTTCAAGAACGGGTGAAAATTCTCACGCAAGAAGATTTTAAAGCTTATTTTAAAAAAGCAGGATTGATTTGTAAAGAAGTTTTGGGAAATTATCACCTCGAAACTTTTGATGAGCAAAACTCTGATAGAATGATATTTATTGCCGAAAAGCTAGATATTTGCCTCAATTAATAACCTTATTCACTTCACCCGAATCTTGGCACGCCAATAATAATTGATGATTAGTTTGCTTGAGTTTAGGGTGGATATTTTCGGGAGATATTTCACACAAAGGAACTAACACAAACTTACGTTCTTGAATAAATGGGTGGGGAATACTAAGATTTTCGGTTAAAATCATCTCGTCATCGTAGTAAAGAATATCAATATCAATGATACGAGCCCCCCATTTTACCTCTCTAATTCGACCCATTTCACGCTCAATACGAAGAATGAGATGTAATACTGCGATGGGTGAATAGCTGGTCTCGATGGCAATTACTTGATTCAAGAAAGCATTTTGGTCGGTTAAGCCCCAAGCAGCAGTTTCGTAAATGCCCGATTCTTGCGTAATAGCTCCGATTATATCTCTGATACGAATAATGGCATTTCGTAAATTTTCTTCACGATTACCTAAATTTGAGCCTAATCCAAGAAAAACTTTGTGTGGTTTCAAGCAACAGATAAATTAAAGTTTTGAACGACCTCGGCAATTTCAGTCAATAAAGCAGGGTTTTTCTCAAAAGCATTACCAATGACAATAATATCAGCTCCTGCTTCGAGGGCAGCAGAGGCCTTTTCAGTAGAATTGATTCCTCCACCAACAATGAGTGGTAAATCAATAGAAGTTCTCACTTTCTTAATCATTTTAGCAGAAACAGGATATAATGCCCCACTTCCACCATCTAAATACATAAGTTTCTGACCTAGCATTTCGCCCGCCATCGCCGTACAAGCTGCCACATCGGGCTTATCGTGCGGAATAGGTGTCGTATTACTAATATAAGAAACCGTAGTTTGGCGGCCGCTATCAACCAAAATATAACCCGTTGAAAGAATTTCTAAACCGCTTTTACGAAGAGATGGTGCAGCAATTACGTGCTGACCAATTAAATACTCGGGATTTCTACCAGAAATTAAAGATAGAAGTAAAATTCCATCGGCATTGGGCTCAACATGAAGGCTATTTCCCGGAAAAATAATTACTGGAATATTTGTCTTCTGACGAATAATAGCAATCATCTCGCCCATAATGTTATTTGTAATTAGACTTCCCCCTATTAAAAAATAATCCACATGGTTTTCCACACAGTCTAACAAGAATACATCGAAAGTTTCCAACTCAACTTTATCAGGGTCGAGTAAAACAGCCAATGATTTTTTGTGTAGTTGTTTGTTGAGATATATTTTATCAAGAATTGGTCCCGACATTTTCTGTGGATTCGGTAGTATAAGAATCAATTATTTCGAGGAGCTTATTTTTAGCAATAGTCAATAAGACCGAGGTTGCGACGCCTTTAAGGGCATCCCAAACAAACGAATCTTCATTTTCATCGTCTTCTTCAGCAATTGGCTTTGGAGTGGGTAAAGTCTTTACCTTATTCGAAGGAAGTAGAAGCTCAGTAATCGCATAGGCAGCTACAATTACACCACCAATGATTAAAGCATTTTTTCCTACTTTTTTCAAATCCCCCAATTGCGTTTCGATAGCCTCTAGATATTTATTGGCCGATTCCTGCAAAAACTCCTTACGTTCTTCACGGCTTGCACCTTTGGGTGGAACCACTGGAACTTCAATAATGCCTTCTTTTGATGTTTTCAAGTTAGACGAAATTTTTATTCAAAAGTATTGAAAAATGCCCAAAAATGAAAAGCGTTATTAGGTTTTATGAACTTATACTTAGAAAAACACCAATAATTAATGATAAAATGGTAGTTTTGGTTTCGTTTTGACAGCATGCTTAAATCTTTCAAATGAAAATCATCCGCCTACTTATTTTTCTTTATTGTCTAAGCCTTAGTTTCCATTTGACAGCTCAGAGCAACTTTCAACACGCTTTTGAAAAATGTCAAATCAAAGGAAGTACTACTATTTATGATTATCAAAATAAACGTTGGATTTATTCTGATTCGCTTGATGCACAAAAAGAAAGTTTACCTGCTTCCACATTCAAAATTATTAATTTATTGATTGCCTTAGAAACAAAAGTAATTTCAGACGAGAATCAAGTAATTAAATGGGTTGGAAAAACTGACACTACGCTTTATGGCTATCGACCAGAAATCTACCATGATATGAGTGTGAAAGAAGCTTTCGAAGTATCAGCAGGCTGGGTTTTTATTGAATTGGCCAAGAAGATAGGTAGAAAAAATTATCTAAAATACCTAAAAGCCTGTCATTATGGAAATGCTGATTTATCAGAAAAAGGTGTTGACTTTTGGAATTTTGGCAAATTTGTTATTTCGCCTAAAAACCAAATAACATTTCTAAGAGATGTTTATGAAGAAAAACTGCCTTTTTCTAAGCGAAACTATGAGATTTTGAAAAAAGTAATGATTACTGAGCAAACACCTGACTATACGATTCGTTCAAAAACTGGTTGGACACGTGACGGCGGTATTGACTCTGGTTGGTGGGTTGGATACCTCGAAAAAAACAACAACACTTACTTTTTCGCCACTCGAATAGCAAAAAAACGTAGTGAAGTAAACCCAGATTTTGGCCAATGCCGCAAGACTATCACACGAAAGATTCTGAAACAAATAAACGCGATTAATTAGATATCAACAATTTCTATTAAACTCTATGAAAAACCCTCTTTTAAACATTTTTCTTGCCCTACAATTAGCCGTTGTACTTTTATTTGCTTGTAATAAAAAGCAATTATTAGCCGATAACTCATCTTCAGTTAGTGTAGCTAAAAAAGAAATCATAACTGGTGCCGACCAAATTTCGGCCTATTTGCCACTTCTTAAGGGCAAACGAGTGGCCATGGTCGTCAATCAAACTTCAATTATTGGTAAAAAGCCAAGCGTAGATAGTTTACTAAGTTTAGGTGTGAATATTGTGAAGGTTTTTGGACCCGAACATGGTTTCCGTGGCAATGCCAGTAATGGTGCGAAGGTAAATAATGAAGTTGATGCCAAAACGGGTATTCCGATTATTTCACTTTATGGCAAAATTAAACGCCCAACCAAAGAACATTTAGAAGATGTTGATGTGATGATTTTTGACATACAAGATGTAGGAGCCAGATTCTATACTTATATCAACACACTTGCCCACGTGATGGAATCTTGTGCGGAATTTAACAAGGAACTTATCGTTTTAGACCGCCCGAACCCAAATGGGTATTTGGTTGATGGCCCCATTTTAGAAGAGCATTTATATTCAGGTATCGGTATTTTCCCAATTCCGATTGCTCATGGTCTTACAATGGGAGAATTTGCTCAAATGATTAATGGTGAAGGTTGGATTCCGAATAAGCGTCAATGCAAAATTCGTGTTATTAAAATGGCCAACTACAGCCACGAAATGCCTTACGATTTACCAGTTTTTCCATCGCCAAACCTCAATTCTCAACAATCTATTATGCTTTATCCGAGTGTTTGTTTGTTTGAGGGAACCATTATTAGCCAAGGGCGTGGAACCTACATTCCGTTTACTGTTTTGGGAGCTCCAGCCCTAAAAGGCAAATACGATTTCAGCTTTAAACCCGTAAGTATTCAAGGCATGAGCGAAACCCCACTTCACCAAAATGAAGAATGTTTTGGACTTGATTTGAGAAAATATGATATAAATACCCTACGAAAAAGCAAGCAACTTAATCTATCATGGATGATGGAACTTTATAAAGCCTACCCATATAAAGACAAGTTTTTCGACCGAACTCAAAGCAAACAAATGGGCGATATTAATAAACTGGCAGGAACCGAGAAATTCAAACAACAAATTATTGATGGCATCTCGGAAGCAGAAATCAGAAAAAGTTGGGAGCCCGGTCTGAGTGAATTTAAAGTTAAAAGAAAGAAATATTTGATTTATCCTTAAACTTAAAATAGTTGAGGCACACCTTGTGTGTGCCTCAACTATTTTAACGATACATAAACACCTTAAAAACTTCTCCTTTATTAAAGAAACTACGTTCAAGCGGCAATTCTAGAAAAGCATCAGCTTCAACTAAATTTGCTAAATCGCCTGAGCCGTGACCCTCAACAGGGCTTGCTAAAATTTTGCCGGTTAGCGAATATGACAATTTTACTTGCAAGAAAAAGGTTAGCTCGGGTTTGAATGTAAAATCCTCAGCTAATTCGGCCATTAACTGCTCATTTTCAATGCCTTGTGAGGCATCAAGCCATTTTTTGAAATACCGATTTAAACACATGAAGGTAGAAACTGGATTACCCGGCAAAGCAAAAACGGATGATCCTTTAGCAGATTTTCCAAACCAAAAAGGTTTTCCTGGTCTTTGCGAAACTTTATGAAACAGCTTTTTAACACCTTGATTTTCAAGAGCTTGCGGCACAAAGTCAAATTTCCCTGCCGAAACACCGCCGCTCAAAATCAACACATCGAATGTTTCCATAAACTCAGCTATCTTCGATTCAATAATAGCTTGGTCATCTGGCAATAACACATTTTCCGTTTCAAGTCCCCAGTTTTTCAAACAAGCTTGTAAAGCATAACCATTCGATGTACGAATTTGGTGTGGAAGCGGCGTTTCGGTGATGGGCACAATCTCTTCCCCAGTTGAAATTACCACCGCACGTAGTTTTCTTTGAACCAAAATTTCAGCCTTCCCTATGGTTGCCGCCACACCGATTTCAGCTGCTGATATTTTTCTTCCTTTAGGTACAATTATATCACCGTTTTTTCGGTCAGAGCCTTGTAGGTGAATATTTTGTCCAACCAATAAATTATCGACTGTAATCGTAGCCACCTTGTCTTTGATTGACAAATCTTCGTAACGAATTACGGTATCAGTATTCACTGGCAACATCGCACCAGTCATTACTTCTATACAATTTTGATTATTTCCTAAAGTTTTTTCAGGGTTCCCCGCTGCCGCCGTTGCTTCGATGGAAAACGCAGTTTGTCCACTACGCCATTGCTCGAATCTGATGGCAATTCCATCCATTGTCACTCGATTAAATGGCGGAAAATCTCGGTCAGCACAAAGGTCTTCCGCTAAAATTCTTCCCAAAGCATCATTAATGCCTACTTTTTCGGCGGGAATTTGAATAGTATTTTCTAAAATTATCTGTTCTGCTTGTTCTACTGTTATCATATATTCATATAAAACTTTCTTTTCGGCTTTATCTACATTTTTTATAGTCAACAAATTACCATATTTTTCGGAAAATATTTGGTAAAACAACACTAAATTCATTTCATTCGTGACCTAATCTTCAAGCTATGAAAAAAATCTTCCTCTTAATTTTATTCACATACGCTGCGACTCATGGCCAAGTGGCACAATTAAAATTAGAAAATTACGAAGTAAAAAGAATTTCAGAACACGCACCAACTGCTATAACTCCTCTACTTTCTTTCGAGATAAATAAACAACTAACCAATACCTTAAACCAAGATTGGCAAACAAAGTTTGAAATTAGTTTTATAAGCGAAGGAAGCTTCAGAAATGCCTATAAAGCTAAAATTATTTTCAAAAACATCTCAAATGACACCCTAAACCTCCGAAACATCGTTCCATTTGGCGTTTCGGATAAACATGTGTACATCACTGGTTTGGGCGACCATTGGCTTTCAAGAACGCATTTATTTCAACCTAATAAAACGCCTGTCAATGTTATTGTACCCGATAACGCTTGGGAACTTGGGTATGCTACCATCGAACTGACCAATCAACAGAAAGTTTATGCTCTGACTCGTAGGAAAACATGGGAAAAAGCAACTCGCAAAAGGTTTGAAACCATCATTGCTCCGCAAGGAACTGTGACTTATGAACTTTACGTTGATTTTTATCAAGGTGATTGGCAAGAAGGTATCAGAAAGGTTTTTCAAGAAAATTATTTATATGATATTGAAAAATTCGATGACTCGATGTACCTGAGGAAAGATTTGCAATGGATTCGAGATGCCTACGTGATGCACCTAATAATGGTCTGGGATAAATGGTTTTATACACCCAAAGAAGGCTACGGAGCCTATAAAAATTTCTTAGAAAATGGCAAAAAACTTTATGGTGGCAATGATGCCGTAGGTATTTGGCCAACTTGGCCAACGCTCGGCCTCGACCAACGTAATCAATGGGACATGTTTCGTGATTTACCGGGAGGTTTGCCTAAAATTAAATCATTGGCCGAATACTCACGTCAACAAAATACGAAGTTTTTTATCTGCTATAATCCTTGGGATGAAAGTACAAGCTACAAAATATCGGCCAAAGAAGGCGAAAAAGGGCACCTTGATGGCATGGCGGAGTTGGTAAGGGCTGTTTCAGCAGATGGCGTGGTATTAGATACAAAAGGCGAATCTAGCAAAGCACTACAAAATGCCGCCGATAGTGTAAGAAAAGGAGTAGTCATGTATTCGGAAGGAATGGCTGTGCCGAAGAATATGTCGGGAATTATTTCGGGAAGGGTTCATAATGCCCTTTACTACCCACCTTTGTTGAACCTCAATAAATTTATACGCCCAGACTTCGCTATTTTTCGAGTAGCTGAAATTTACCTCGAACCTATCAAAAGAGAATTCGCCACTTCATTTTTTAATGGTTATGGTACAGAACTCAATATTTTTAAAAATGGAAAACCGCTTGAGTGGCTTGATGAACAGTACCGCTATTTGGGTCGAACATCAAGAATTTTACGTGAAAATTCTGCATTTTTTCAATCAAAAAACTATGTTCCGCTCATTTCTACGCTCAAAGACAAGATTTATGTAAACGAATGGAAGCATAAAAATAACGATGAAGCCATTTATACCATTTTCAGCCTAATACCAGAAGGTTTTAAAGGCCCTTTATTTGCCGTCGATTCTATAAAAGATTTTCATTATATCGACCTCTGGCAGCATAAAGAAGTTTCGCCAAACAAACAAAACGATGGCAAATTCTATATAGAGGTTGAAACCGAGGCCTTTAATGCATCTTGGCTCGGCACAAACAATGAAGGAGAAGTTGGCTGTATCAGGAAATTTCCAAGTCTCCTACAAATTCACCATCAGTTATACGAAGATTCTCTAAAAATCAATGCACCACGTGGAACAGAAGTAAGAATATGGGCAGGCAAACCAAGCTATGAACAAAGCTATCAATCTTTCAAAAAAACAAATTTTAGCCTTAAACTGATAGATTATTTTGGTAGCTACGAAGGGAAATTTGTGGTTCAATTATTTGATAATGCACGCTTAATTGATGAACGAATTTTTGAAGTAAAACCTGGGACGCCACGCCTAATTAGTGCCATTTCAGAAGTAAAAAACAAGGCTGATTACAGCAAAATGATAAAAATCCCCGCACAAAACTTCAAGTTTACATTTACAAGGGGTGATGATTTTGTATTCTATCCTGACGAACAAAATAATACTACGCAATTCATGAAAAGCTTCTGGATTGACCAAAACCTAGTAAGTAATGCCGATTTTAAGAAGTTTTTATCGGAAACTAAATACCTACCAACTGATAAGCTCAATTTTTTGAAGCACTGGCAAATGAGCAAACAACCTGATACTTTAGGAAAATATCCTGCTGTTTATGTAAGCTATCAAGATGCCCAAAGCTATTGCCAATCAAAAGGCAAACGCCTTCCTACTGAAAAAGAATGGCAATATGCCGCCCAATATCCCGACTCACGAGCTTATCCTTGGGGAAATGCGTTTGATTCAACCAAAACTAATAACGGAAACGGACAAATTAGCAAAGTTGGACAACACCCTACTGGTGCAAGTGAACTAAAAATAAACGATATGGTTGGTAGCGTTTGGCAACTCACGAACGATGTTTATCAGAATGGTTCTTATCAGTATATCATGCTTAAAGGTGGCTCGTTTTTTAAACCTACCTCAAGTTGGTGGTATGTGCAAGGCGGACCTCAAAAACTCACCCATCGTCAACATTTGTTACGAGTTTCAGAAGGTTTTGAACGCAATGCAACGGTTGGATTCCGATGTGTGACTGACTAAACCTTGAGTCTTAAGATAAATTTCGCTTGAAAACAATACTATTTAGGTAGTTTTCGAGATAAAAAACTCGAAAACTAATCGTTTGTTTATTAGGATTTAAACTTCGTTCTAAATATAGATGATTATTAAGTTTGAACATCTTTCTCGAAATTGTAGAAAAATGATTAGTAAGTGTATTAGCTACACCCTTAAATGATAATTCTATTTGATTATTTGCAATAAGACTCAACATAATTTTGACATAAGCCTCTACATTACCAATTTTCTGTTTGGGGTAACTTTTAATACAAAACTTTCGTGCTCAACCTTATCAATTAGTTCGGCAAAGCCTTCAAACTTTCCGTATACAACAGGGGCAATTTTTATTTCAACAATGGCTTTCTATAAATCGCCAGATTCCTGTTCGAGTAGAGTAGCTAGATAATTAAGAAAACAAATAATTAGGAAGAGAATTTTGTGGCTTCTGATTGGAAATCCCATCTACAACAAGCAGAATACCTACTGATGACAATATCTTTCCAAAAGTATAGACAAGGTCTGGGGTTGAATTTAATACAAAAAAAGAAGTATAGATATAGATATCGACGCAAACCATTGCGATAATTCCTAAGACAATTTCAAACCAAGTTCTCTTGAATGGTTTTGCCAACAAAAAGCTTAGAAAAACCATAAAAGTTGATACAAGAATAAAAGTGATAAAAATAAAAAAAGGCAAAGGTCTATCGGGAATATAGGATTTGAATATCTCAATAACAGAAAACCCAAATAAAGCAAAAATTAGTAGCGAAACCCCAGCAGCATAAATCCAAACAGCCTGAGTAATTTCTTTATAAGGAGCTCGAAGGCTGAAAAGTAGATATGCAAGTATGCTATAAGAAACGATATTGTTTCCAACGATACTCATTAATTCATAGTCGGGGGGTACGATATAATGATGTATCTCCGTTAAGATACTACTTAGTAAGAATAGAATTAATGGGGGTTTATTCGAGTTCTTTTTTTTCTTTAGTGGAAAAAGTAAATAACCGAGTAGAAAAATAGTTGGTGCTTGATTAAGAACTTTTGCCAATAAAACTTCTTCCCATCTTAAATAAGTAAACACTGGGAGATATTGAAAAAAAGGACCCGTGATAAGTACTATTATTAGGTAAAAAGTGACAAAGTTTGCTGACATGTGAAGGTCTTAGCTATTTTGGAAATAGCAAAAGTATTATCATTACCGCTAAGAACAAAATTAATTTTCGTATATGGGTTTCGGGCGAAGCTTAAGACTACTTCCATCTCTACTAGAGAAGAAAGCTCTGACCTCTGCACAAACCGAAAGGGCAATTTCTTCGGGAGTAGCTGCTCCAATATCCAAGCCTACAGGGCTAAAAATTCGCTGTTCTTGTTCTGGTAAAAGCTCTATTTTTTCTTCAGCCATACGGTCATACATTTTGATAGTTCGTTTCTTCGGCCCCAAAAGTCCAATATAACGAATATCAGTATTTAATAGCATTTGAAGGTTGCGATAATCAGTTTCATAATCATGACACATCGAAATTGCTGCCGTAAACTTATCTATTTCGGGTTGGTAATCTTTCGGCACGACCGCATCAGCCATTTGTGAAAGTGATGGATGCATTTTAGCTGGATTACACACCGCAATAACTCTCCAACCTAATTCTTTCGCTACCCGAACCATTGGGTAAACATCATAATTACTTCCAAAAACGTAGAGTTGAATGGCTGGCGGAATTACTTCAAAGAAAAGTGTAATTTTCGTACCTTCTTCTAGAATATATTCTTTTGAAACCGATTTGGTTGTTTCAAGTGCTTCTACAATGCTAGATACGAGCTCTTCATTCAATTCTTTTAAAGGAAAAACTTTAGTAAAATGAGCTTCATTATCAAATCGAAAAACATCACCCAAAGCAATATCACTTCTTGATTTACTTATTTGTGTAACTGTTACTATCAAATTAGGCGTTCGTTGGTCGATACAGCTTTGTAATTGTCTAACTGCATTATTGAGGTTTTGAGGGTCTAGAGGTGTAATCAAAACATCAATAATTCCATTGCAGCCAAGACCAACACCAATTTGATAGGGGTCGTCATCAGTAGTATCGTAAGTTATCAACGTAGCCTTGTTCTGTGACATAGCTAAACGGGCTTTTTTCAAGGCATCCCCTTCTAAACACCCTCCACTTATACCGCCAATCCACTCACCCGATTCTAAAACTAACATTCTTGCTCCTGTACGTCGGTAAGAAGAGCCTTCCACACGTACTACAGTGGCCAGTGCGGCTTGAGTTTTACTGAAATCTATATTTTGATAAGCCTCGGTTATTTGCTTTATTTCTTTCATGTATATTCTATAAAAAGGCATTTCTTGAAATATTAGTACATTTTATTAACCACCTTCACTACGTGCTCAATGGCCACGTCAATATCCTGTTCTTGGGTCATTCTTCCTAAACTGAATCTAACCGAACTATAAGCCGACTCATCATCAAGACCCATAGCTTTGAGTACATAACTTGGCTCGGTTGAGGCCGAATTACAAGCTGAACCATTTGATACTGCGATTTCATTGAGGTTCATGAGTAATTGTTCGCCGTCTAATTTCCCAAAACTAATATTAATTGTATTAGATAATCTTTTCAATTTACTACCATTTCGTTTGGCATGTGGTAGTTGGGTAAGTATTCCTTCTTCGAGTTTATCTCTCAAATAACGTAATTTTTCTGCTTCTTGTAGGCCTTCACGATGGGCTATTTCGGCGGCTTGCCCTAATCCTACAATTCCTGCAACATTTAATGTACCCGAACGAAGGCCACGCTCATGCTTGCCTCCATCTTGTTGAGCAATGATATTTAGTTTTTTTCTCACATACAAGGCACCTACTCCCTTGGGGCCATATAGTTTATGGGCAGAAAGGTTGAGTAGGTCTATTTCATCTGCTATTACATTAACTGGTATTTTACCAACCGCTTGGGTAGCATCGGTATGAAACAAAATACCATTTTCATGTGCAATTCGAGCAATTTCTTGAATAGGGTAAATTACGCCAATTTCATTATTGGCACCCATGACAGAAATCAGAATTGTTTGCTTTTTTATGGCATTTTTAAGATTTTCTAAGTCAATATTTCCTTCGTTATCAACGTCTAAGTAGGTAATCTCAGCACCCAATTTTTCTAAATGTTGACAAGTATCTAATACAGCTTTGTGCTCTGTTTTGATTGTAATAATGTGATTTCCTTTCGAACTAAAAGCTTCATACACACCCTTTATCGCCAAATTGACAGCCTCAGTAGCCCCGCTGGTAAAAACAATTTCTTTTGATGTACAACCCAACAAATCGGCCACTTGCTGACGTGCTGCATCTACCGCCTCAGCCGCTTTCCAACCGTAGGCATGGGAGCGACTAGCAGCGTTTCCAAAATGCTCTGTTAGGTATGGAATCATTGCTTCAAGCACCCTTTTATCAAGGGGTGTTGTGGCGTTGTAGTCCATATATATTGGGTATTTCATCGCTAACTAATGGTAAATCTTACTTTACTTCAAAGAATTAATAGATAATTAATCTTATCTTCTATTTTTTTATCAAAATTGTACAATACAATTATTTAAAAATTTATATAAAAAACACATTAGACGGGTTTTCGGTTTAAATAATTGTATAAATAAAGAGAACTATTCTATCAATTGGTCAATGGAACCATATTTTAATATCAGCTATCATCAACAAAATCGCAAATTAGTCGATTTAGTTGAGAATCGTACTGCTTACACATTGAATAATGCTGAATTAAATATCTATGAAACCCACAAATCGGCCGAAAAAGTTGCATTACAATTTTAGAATCCTGTTTTAGCTAGTATGATTCGAGGGAAAAAAGTTATGCACCTTACTGATTTACCCTCTTTTGATTTTTTCCGGGCGAATCGTTGATTGTACCAAGCCACTAACTCGTGGAAATAGATTTTCCAGAAGCCCAAGAAGATAATCCTACTCAGTGCCTAGCCTTAGCCATTTCTCAACCACAAATTAAAAGAGTTACTGATGAACTAAACGAGCAATTTCCATTGATTGATGATAAAAATGGTTGGTCATTTTCGGAATCGAATTTCTTTTTAACTAACGATATTGGTATTAATCACCTCATTTCTCATCTAATTTATATTTTTACTGAAAATAATAAAGCAAAAGATGTATTTGCCGATTTGGTTTTGAAAGAACTGATAATCAGGCTCATGCAAACCAAAGCAAGAACTATTTTACTTGAAAATTTTCAACAAAATATCAATACTAATCGCCTTGCTTACGCAGTAAAATACATACACGAAAACCTACATCGCACACTATCTGTCAAGGAACTAAGCGAAAAAGCTTGTATGAGCGAACCTAACTTTTACAGATGTTTCAAACAACAATTCGGTATTTCGCCAGTTGAGTATGTCAACCAAAAACGAATTGACTTGGCAAAAAAAACTTCTCCAATGTATCGAAACAAATATTGCTGACATTGTTTTTCTTGCGACTTCAATAACCATAATCACTTCATTAAGACCTTCAAGAAATATACTCAAACGACACCCGCAAATTATAGGAAAAACTTCCTAAATAATATGGTTGGTAATAGTCATAAAAACCTACCCATTGGCTATGTATTAAACAGCAACATCTTCTAAGCTTGCGGAATCTCGAATACGTTTTTTCATTATTTGTTATTTGTTTTGAAAAATTTTAATTTTTCCAAGAAAATCCAAAGTTTATTCGGCTAATCCATCAAAATGCAGTATGTTTTTGCGTATTTTGCTACACAAAACCTTAATACTTGCACAAGAATGCCTAAAAATTCAATCGAATCGGTTTTTACACAAGAGATTCACAACAAATATCTTGTATTCAACACGCTTTTTTCGAGGCTCCCTTACGATAAGATGGCAAAGATTGGTCAATTAATGCCATTCCTTCATGATTTATCGGAAACTGGTTTTGAACAAGGTAAAGACCCTAAAGAAATCATCAATTTATTCTTCAATCAATACACCACTATCAAAGACGAAAAGGAAAGAATAGACCTTCTTTTCCGCTTCATTACTTACATTGAGCGTCAGGTTGTATTATTTGATAGTATTGAAGATTCTGCTTTTGAGAAACTTACGCCGATTAATGGAAAGGGAACGCTCCAAAGCACCTTCGAATTGGCGATTCAGCAAAATAAAATTGAAGAAGTAAAGCAAAAACTCAAAAACTTCAAGGTTCGTGTAGTATTTACGGCTCACCCTACGCAATTTTACCCAAATAGTGTGTTGCGTATTATTCAAGATTTGGAAGAGTTGATACCTAAAAATGATATCAATGGTATTGATGCTTTACTGCAACAGCTTGGTAAAACACCTTTTATCAACGAGCAAAAGCCTACACCGCTTGAAGAAGCCCAAAGTATCATTTTTTATCTTCGTCACGTTTATTATCAAGTTATTGGTGAGATTCATCAGAAAATCAATAATTATTTACAAACTGAAGAATCAGAATTTAGCCCTGTACTTGAATTAGGTTTTTGGCCCGGTGGCGACCGCGACGGCAATCCATTTGTGACGGCCGACATTTCTAAGAAAGTAGCTCAAGAATTGCGTTCAAGCATTTTGAAGTGTTATTACAACGATTTCAAGATTGTTTGTCGCCGCCTGACACTCAAAGGTATCATGCCACTACTGACACAAATCAGTAATCGTATTCACACGAATATGAATGGCCTGAAAAATGACCTCACGCTCGAAGAACTCCTTGCATCGCTATATGAAGTTCGTGATTTGCTCATTACGAAGCATAATTCTATTTTCTTAGACCTTTTTGATAGATTTATCCAACAAGTAAAGCTATTCGGACTACATTTTGCGAGCTTAGATATTCGTCAAGATAGTAGTATTCATGAAAAAGTAATGGATGAAATCAACCAAAAATATGCCATTTCTCCAAAGCCTTATTCTGAATGGACTCACGCAGAAAAACTTCATTTCTTGACAGAGCATGAGTTACTAATCAATGAAGATGATTTTGAAGACCCGCTTACTAAGGATACCTTCAAAACAGTAAAAGCAATCAAAGAAATTCAAACCCTCAATGGCGAGAAAGCTTGTCACCGATATATCATCAGTAACTCTACTTCAATGTTCTCGGTGTTAGAAGTTTTGGCTCTTTTCAGATTCTGCGGTATCACACCTTCAGAGGTTAATGTTGATGTAATGCCTCTTTTCGAGACCATCGAAGGTTTAGATAATGCCCAATCAACCATGTCGGCTTTATATCAATTACCATTCTACAAGGCTCATTTAGAACACCGCAAAAATCATCAAACGATTATGCTTGGTTTCTCTGATGGCACGAAAGATGGAGGATACGTAAAAGCAAACTGGGAAATCTACCAAGCGAAAGAAAAGCTTTCGAGAGTATCGAAGAAAAATCAAATAGAAGTAATGTTCTTCGATGGTCGTGGTGGGCCTCCAGCTCGTGGCGGTGGAAAAACACACCAATTTTATGCTTCGCAAGGGCCAACTATCGCCAATAATGAAATACAGGTGACAATTCAAGGCCAAACCATTACTTCAATGTACGGCTCTCGCCCACAAGCGATGTATAATTTCGAACAGTTGATTTCCGCAGGTATCATCAATGATGTATTCCACGATGATAGGTCAATTTTAGACAAAAAAGAGCGTGTATTAATTGATGAATTAGCAGAAGAGGGTGTAAGAAAATATTTCGAACTTAAAGAACACCCACTTTTTGTTTCTTACCTCGAAAACAAAAGTCCACTTAAATATTATGGTTTAACCAATATTGGTAGCCGTCCAAGTAAACGAAGTTCTGGAAAGAAACTTATGCTTTCTGACCTCCGAGCCATTCCGTTTGTTGGTTCGTGGAGTCAATTAAAGCAGAATGTTCCAGGATATTTTGGATTTGGCTCTGCTATGCAAAAAGTTATCGAGGAAGGTCGTTTAGAAGATTTGAAATCGCTCTATCAAAGCTCGCTATATTTCAAGACATTGATGGAAAATAGTATGATGGCTTTAACTAAAACCTATTTCCCATTGACCAAATACATGAAAAACGACCCAGAATATGGTGCGTTTTGGAATATCTTGTATGAAGAATATTTACTTTCTGTAAAGAATATGCTTTTAGTTTCGGGGCAAAGCGAATTGATGGCAAATGAAACTTTAGGTAAGATGTCAATCAATTATCGTGAGCACATTGTATTGCCTTTACTAACGATTCAGCAATATGCTTTGCAAAGAATAGAAGAGACTAAAGACGAGAAACTAAAGTTAGTTTACGAAAAAATGGTTACTCGCTCTCTATTTGGTAATATCAATGCGAGTCGAAACTCAGCATAAAAAATATTGCGTAAACAAAAAAGCTCCTTTCCATTTGAAAGGAGCTTTTTTGCTTTAAATCCTTCTAGTTAATTACACCCCGAAATCATTGCTTGAAATACAGTCCCAGATTTAGCCTCAAAACCCGGCCGTAGTTCTACTTTCTTGGCTGCAGTATAGTTTATTTTTCCACTCAATTGTATAATCTGATTACTTTGTATTGATTGTTGGCTTGAGTATGGCGATTCTGCACTACTGACCGTTCCGTTTAAGTTCAAGTTATCTGGAAAACAAGATGATACGGTAATCGTTTGCGGTGAAGTAGCAGCACTAATACAATAGAGTGTTTTACACTGAACGGTATAACTATTAGTAGTGCTTGGAACAAAGGTGAGCGGATTAGTGGTTGCACCTGTTGACCATAAAAAGGTTCCATTACAATTAGAGCCTGTTAATACTAAACTATCGTTTGGACGTACTTGCGTTGCCGAACTACTAAAGGCTGGGCTCGTTGGTAAAGTAAATGCTGATAAATCAATTACAGGGCTAAAGAACACTTTTTTAGAGCTTTTTCTAACATTGGCGGCATATCTTGCAGCGGTGCCCGTTGTTATAGAAGTACTATCCAAAGTACGCCAATTAAGGTTTTCATATCCAACTGGTGGAATGTTCGTATATTGACAACAACCATTATAATTAAAACCTATTGACTCTTGCACAGTATTTTGTCTATTCGACCAAGCATATTTATTAAAACCACCTGTCACACTTAAAGTAATTGGGGTAGCTGGCGTAGAATTATTGCAAGTTAAAGAAACTGGCAATAATGCTGAGGCCATCATTGGTATTGAGCTCGTAAAAAAGGTATTATCGAGGGTGGAATTCCAAGCATTGGCAAATTCTATCTGACCTGCGTAGGTATCAAAGTGAATACCATCGGTTCTATAAGTAGAACCGTTGATATTATCGGTATTTGGCCCAGCAAATACGTAGGGCACGGGTGGATAATAATCACCTCCACCAACCTGAAAGCCTGAGATTAATGTATTTTGACCAAGTATAGGCCCGTCGTGCGGCTCAGGATTTCTTGAAACCCTTGCTACTACCCATGCTAAACTTGTATGTTCGGCATTTTCTCGACTTTTATTAATAACATTTCTTACATTTTCATAGTAAGGTAAAAAAAATGTCTCGGGGTCACTCTCACCTTGATGCCATAAAACTGCTCTTAAACCTGTTAAACTCCCATAATAAGCCACACTATTTTCTAAAGCACGATAAGGGGCTCCTAAATCTTGACGTTTCCAACTTTCTCCATCATAAGGCAAGCCTTGTGATGATTTACTCCAATCATTGCTAGAAGTTCCACCATGCCCAGCACCATAAAATAAAACAGGTACGCCTAGTTTACTTGCTAATAAGTCGCCTAGTTTTCCCCAAGCCCATGGAACATAATGAAAGGGGCCAATTTTACAAGAGTCGCCTTCCATTTTTGAAAACCCAATAGGTAAACGATTATAATCTGTTAGGTTATTACTATAATTTACCGTATTTACTCTATCATCACTTGCGGGCGTGCTCACCCCAGCCCCACCTTGTGCATTTGATTGACCCGCAATAGCAAAAACTTCACCAATACCTAATTTTTGAATACTTTTTGAATCAACTAAGGTATTATTTCGATAAGCGTTAACCTCTAATCTATACCACCCACCCGTAGCGGTAATTGTACCATAAAAATAACCATTACTTGGGTTCGATTGTATGGTTGTCCAAGCAGTTGTGTTACCTCCTGTAATACTCACTACACGAGCATCGACTCGGTCAATAGCAGAGTAATAATTTCCAGCGATGTTAATTTTTGCTTGATTCGAATTATTTCTTTGATAAACCATTCGCTCAAAAGGATGAGTGATGGTGATTTGAGCAAATCCATTTTTAACTAATACAAAAAGTAGAATGGATAATAGTAATTTGTAATTCATAAAACTTAATTAATACTAAAACATACAAATTTGGTGAAATAATATTTAGTATGGAAACGAAACTTTACCCATGTTTATGCTTGGAACGCCCTTGCGAGTACCGAAATTGGTATTCCCCCCCGAAACTGCCTCATTGGCCAAAGTAGCAAATAGAACCGCTTCTTTTGCATCGCCCGCAATACCTAAATCGTCTGTTTTCAGGAATTCAAAACTAGGCAATAACCCTTTTAAACTGCTCATAATTAGTGGATTATGGACCCCTCCACCACTTGCATAGACACTCACATCTTTCAAAGTTTTAGACTCCATCATTCGTAAGATTGCCTCAGCAATTGTTTCAGCCGAAAACCTACATAATGTTGCCAAAATATCTTCGTGCGAAAGCCCAAGTGTATTACTTTTATCTTGTGCATTTTTCAAATATTCGAGGTTAAATAACTCAGGGCCAGTCGTTTTAGGGAATGGCTTAGCAAAAAAATCATCTCTTTTTAATTCATCCAACAACATTCGATTTATCGTTCCTCTACTGGCTACCTTAGCATCTTTATCATAAGGTAGGTTCAAATGTTTCTTCATGTAAGCGTCAATCAACGTATTTCCAGGCCCAGTATCAGTAGCAAATACCTCGTTTGCATCAAGATTTCCTGCCAAATAAGTAAAATTGGAAATCCCACCCATATTCAGGAGAATACGATTTTCATTTCGCTTAGAAAAAATAAGATAGTCACCATAAACCGCTAAAGGAGCTCCTTCGCCACCTGCTGCACAATGTTTTTGGCGAAAATCTGAAAATGTAATGATACCTGTTTTCACTGCAATGTGGTCTCCATCACCAATTTGAAGTGTAGCGTTAGGGAATTTCTCAATTTTATGGAGAATCCTTGGTGCATGAAAAACTGTTTGTCCGTGACTAGCGATTAAATCAACCTCATTGGGTGAAATATTCCATTTTTTCAAACATTTATTAATAATATCGGCGTGAAGGTTGCCAATCCACGGGTTCAATACACATAATTGTAGAAAACTTATGGTTGGCTTGGCAAAAACTTGTCGAATTTCATCTTTTACTTCCTCATCAAAACCAATCGTCTCAAAGCCAATCACACTTACCTCAGTATCGCCACCACTTCCTCGAAATTTACATAAAGCTACATCAAGCCCATCCATTGAAGTGCCTGACATTAAGCCAATTATTAGGCGTTCTTTCTTTTGTGCTATTCTATAAAGTTTGTCGATATTTTGGTTCATTATGTCTATATTTTGAACACAAAGCTAAGGTTTTTAGCCTTGATTAAAAAGATTTGCGAGATTTACACAGAATTAACAAATTCCCGATTTAATAACTTTGTAGAGGTTATTAAATCTTTAAAACGAGTTTTTACTATTTTTGGTTATCAATTATTCAACCCTATTCAAAAAATGACAAAAAAATCTTTATTCTTTTTTTCAGCGTTATTAGCTCTTGCAGTTGCTTGTCAGCGAACACTTACGCACATACCCATAGCCCCTCCCGATGAAGTAGATTATAAAATCGACCGACTCGAAAATGAAATTGTAAATTATGAGAAAAAAGATGCAGAAATTGGCCTTGAAAAACTACAAGGACAAACGGTTTTCTACGGAAGCTCAAGTATTAGACTTTGGAAAACCCTAAAAGAAGATTTTACTCCACTTTCGGTCATTAATCATGGTTTTGGTGCTTCTACTTTTCCAGAAATGACTTATTATGCCGAACGAATGCTTGTGCCGTATAAACCTAAAAACATTGTACTTTACTGCGAAAATGACCTATTTATTGGTAAACCACAACGTACCCCCGAGCAAGTATTCGATAACTTCGCTGAATTGGCTACATTAATCCAAAATCGTTTACCAAAGGCCAAGATTTATTATATTTCTATGAAACCATCTATTTCAAGAAAAGCTGATTGGCCGAAAGTAGCTAAAGCTGATGCTATGATAGAAGAGTATATCAAAAAACATAAAAACTTTACTTACATTGATATTCGTCCTGCCATGTATCGTCCGAATGGAAGCATCAATGGCGATTATTTCGTGGGCGATAGCCTTCACATGAAGCCCGCAGGCTATGCTGAATGGACAAAAATTATCAGACCATATTTGATTAAATAAAGTGGAAAATGGGTGGCTGAGCGTAGTCGAAGCCACTCAATTTTCCAAAAATATTCAACCCTAAAATCATATTTGCAATGAAAAAACTCTTCTATATTCTATCTTTTCTGCTGCTAAGTAGCCTAACATTTGCACAACCTTCTACCCAAATGATAAAAGTTATGGTTGCACCAGACCATGAAGATTGGACATATAAAATCGGTGAAAAAGTTACGTTTTCGGTAACGGTATCGAAATGGGGAAATCCTCTAAAAAACACCAAAATTATCTATCAAATTGGGCCAGAAAAGTTTGAAACCAAAAAAGATAGTACAGTTTTGAAAGATGGCGTAATAAAACTTGATGGCGGAACAATGACAACTTCGGGCTTTTTACGCTGTACGGTTATTGCCAAAGTAGATGGAAAAGAATACCGAAATTTAGCAACAGCTGCCTTTGAGCCCGAAAAAATTCAACCAGCAGTTGAAATGCCAAGCGATTTTAATGAGTTTTGGAATAAGGCGAAAGCAAATCTCGCCAAAGTACCTATGGACGCAAAAATGACTTTGCTGCCCGAACGATGCACCGAAACAGTAAATGTTTACCACCTAAATCTTCAAAATTATAAAGAAGGTGGTACTACTCGTTTATACGGAATTTTGTGTATGCCGAAAAAGGAAGGAAAATATCCAGCCTTATTGCGTGTACCGGGTGCGGGTGTGCGTCCGTATTCAGGAGATGTGAGAACTGCCGAAAAAGGAGTTATTACTTTAGAAATTGGTATTCATGGTGTTCCTGTAACTTTGGATGCCAGTGTTTATACCGACTTAGGAGCAGCGGCACTTAGCGGTTATTGGACATATAACTTAGATAACCGTGACCAATATTACTATAAAAAAGTATTTTTAGGCTGTGTGCGTGCCAACGATTTTTTGGTAAGTTTACCCCAATTTGATGGGACAAACTTGGCCGTAACGGGTGGAAGTCAAGGAGGAGCTTTATCAATTGTTACAGCGGCTCTCGATTCTCGTGTGAAGTGGGCGGCTCCAACTTACCCTGCCATGTCAGACATGGTTGGGTATTTGAAAGGTCGTGCGGGTGGTTGGCCGCATATTTTTGATAAAAATAATCCGCATCACAATACCGAAGCTAAAATTAAGACTGCGGCTTACTATGATGTAGTAAATTTTGCCAAAAATCTTAAAGTTCCGTGCATTTATTCAATGGGATTCAATGATGAAACTTGTCCACCAACTTCGATGTGGGCGGCCTATAATTCAATTTCCTCACCCAAAGAATTGAAATTATACCAAGAAACAGGTCATTGGACTTTCCCTGAAGAAAATGAGATTATCCATAATTGGTTATTAGATAAATTAATCAAGAAATGAAATTCAACGCTTTTCCAGTAGTTAGATATTTACTATTTTTCATTTTAGGAATTACGGTTTATCTCCAAACCGACTCCTATGCTATTTCTTTTCCAACAGAAATTATCTACTACTTGATTGGCTTTTTGATGCTAATTTTTGGTCTTTCGATACGCTTCCGCCAGCCTGTGGTTCGCGGAAGTGCATTAATGGCAATTATCTTTTTGGCTGGTTGGAGTCTTACGCATTTCAAAACAGCAAGCAATCAGCCAAACCATTTCATAAATCTTCCTCAGTTTAGTCATTATCAAGCAACTATTATTGGTAATTCTGAAACTAAGCCTAAAACTTTTAAGGTAGAAGCTGAAATAAATGCCATCAAAGTAAATGGTCAATGGATAAAAGCAACTGGGAAAACACTTCTTTATTTCAACAAACAAGCGTCTGAAAAACCACAATATGGCGATGTTTTTCTAATAAAAAATATGCCTCGTGAAGTAGAAGCACCAAAAAACCCTGAAGAATTTGACTACCGAAAGTTTCTACAATACAAAGGTATTTATACGCACCATTTTTTGTGGGGACAAGAATATGAAAAAATTGGGCATCAGGCTCCTTCAAAACTTTTGGAGTTTTCGTATAAAGCCAATCAATATGCCGATAGCGTTTTCAAGGCACGCATTGAAACACCGAACGAATATGGCGTTGCGAGTGCAATGGTGGCAGGTTTACGAGATGATATTGACAACGACCTTCTTGATGCTTACTCAGCCTCTGGAGCCATCCACGTTTTATCAGTTTCGGGTATGCACGTGGGAATTTTGTTTTTATTTCTTGGTTGGATGCTAGGCTGGATAAAAAAGCGTGGCAAGTTCGGCAAACAAATCTTCACTGTACTTGTCATTGGTATTCTCTGGGGATACGCTATTTTCACAGGGCTTTCTTCTACTGTTCTTCGAGCAACGGTCATGTTTTCATTCATTCAAATCGGAACAGCAATTGGCCGCCGACAAAATATCTATAATACACTTGCAATCTCAGCTCTTTTATTGCTTTGTTGGAACCCATTTTGGTTGATAGATGTAGGTTTTCAGCTTTCATACCTGGCTATTATTGGCATTGTTTTCTTGCATCCTTATTTATATCAATTATTATCGCCCAATAACCCAATTATTAGAAGTCTTTGGGAAGGCACTTGTGTCTGTTTTGCAGCACAATTATTTACATTTCCTTTGAGTGTCTATTATTTTCATCAGTTTCCGACTTATTTTTTAATTGCCAATCCGTTTGTAGCATTTTTCTCGTTTGCTGTTTTACCCGCGGGTTTAGCATTGCTAATTTTGGCGAAAGTGCCATTTTTAGGTACTGTATTTGGCTTTATTCTAAAACATTCGTTGGTTTTTCTTAATAAAAGTATCTTTTTGTTTGAAAAACTACCCTTTGCTACTTTAAAAGGCTTTTCTATTTCCTTTACCGAAGTAATTCTCATTTATGCCATAATTTTACTAATCGTATTTTTCTTTCTTCGATTAGAATTCAAATATCTACGCATAAGTTTAGCTCTCGTCTTTGTTCTAACGTGTTTTAACATCAGTCAAGATTATTTACAGAGTAAACAAAAAAGCCTCACTTTTCATTTTATTCCTAAAAAATCGGGTATTAGTATTATTGATGGCAAATCAGCTACATTCATTGCCGATACAACTTTACTTAATAGCGAAAAAACACATGATTTCCATTTGAAAAACTATTATGACAAATCTGGAGTTGTAAATGAAAACAAATTGGCTTCAAACCAGTATACAAATAAACAAGGTATCACTTATTTAGATTTTGAAGGAAAGAAAATCTTATGGTTACAGCAGAAGTTTAATGGAAAATTGCAAGGAAATGCTGATTATGTTTTGCTTTCAAACAATGCCATTCGAAAGTTGAATCCTTCTTTTACAAATTTTCAAACAGGGTTAATTATTGTTGATGACTCCAACAAACGTTATGTGGTTGAAAACCTCAAGCACCAAGCCGATAGTTTACACCTTAACTTAATTTCGCTCTACGATACTGGAGCTTTTTCAATTAATGAATAATTACATTTTAAATAAACAAATGCTTAAATTCTACTTTTCAAATATTCTTATTTTCAGTTTTATTGCTCTCAATAGTTTTGCCCAAGAAGCAGATTCCACAAAGCAACTCAATGAAGTTATTGTTCGAGGCTTTGAATCAGAAAGAAAGTTAATCGAAACCGCTGCCTCAGTTAATTTACTGACAATCAAAGACATACAACGATTTGAAAATACTACACTTGTACCCGTTTTTAATACCTTAGCGGGAGTACGCATGGAAGAACGCTCGCCAGGAAGCTATCGTTTAGCCATTCGTGGAAGTTCGCTTCGTTCGCCTTTTGGGGTGCGTAATGTAAAAGTTTACTGGAATGATATTCCGCTAACTGATGGTAATGGCAATACCTTTTTAAATGCCATTGATATGAATACTATCAGTAATATTGAGGTAATCAAAGGACCCGCAGGAAGTGTTTATGGGGCAGGAACTGGCGGTGTAATCCTGCTTGGTGGAAGCAAGGCAGAAGGCAAGAAAGAAAGCACCAATTATCTCACTTCTAGCATAGCTTATGGCAGTTATGGTTTACAAAATCGTAATCTTGCTTGGAATGTGGCTTCGGCGAAAGTCAATAGTGTTTTGAGCTATGCCCACGCCCAATCTGATGGATATCGACAAAACAGTGCAATGGTGCGAGATGTTCTTAGCTGGCGTTCAAGTTATTTCGTGTCAGATAAGAAAACCTTAAATATTTCAACACTTTATTCTGATATTCATTACCAAACGCCCGGTGGACTTACACAAGCACAGTTCGAAAAAGACCCAAGTCAGGCTCGTTTGGCCACTGCTACTTTACCAAGTCCGATTCAACAAAAAGCAGGAATTTATCAGAAATTATTCAATATTGGTGTTTCGCAAGAATACCACCTTAATTCTCATTGGACAAACGTAACGAGTGTTTATGGAACAATTTCGGAGCTACGTAATCCATTTATTACTAATTATGAAATTCGTAATGAACAAACTTTTGGTGGTCGTACACGCATGAATTATGTTTTTGATTTGGGGCAACTCAAAAATCGTTTTACAGTTGGTGGTGAACTACAAAAGTCAGCTTGGGTGATTCGCAATTTTGGGAATAAAGCAGGAGTAATTGATACCCTACAAACCAATGATAACGTAGCCGCTTGGAATTATTTCTTGTTTGGCCAGTTGGAAACCGATTTGCCACAAAACTTTATTCTGACAATTGGCGGTAGCTATAATCGTTTCAAGTATGATTTTACTCGTCTATCGGATGCTCCGAAAATCAAGCCGATTTCCGAGTTATTACCTGCGGCATTTTTACCAAGAATTGCCCTTTTGAAGAATATACAAGATAAAATCTCAATTTTTGCGAGTGTTAGCAGTGGTTTTTCACCGCCAACCGTTACAGAATATATCAGTGGCTACCAAACTAGTTCGTTTGTCCCATCGCTCGCACCCGAAAAGGGCATTAACTACGAAATCGGTACACGGGGAAATTTATTTAACAAGCGAATTAATTTTGATGTTACGGCGTATTCGTTTCGCTTAAAAAATACAATCGTTCGAAGAACTGATAATGCAGGAAGAGAGATTTTTACAAACGCAGGAAGCACGCTTCAAAATGGACTTGAATTATCACTGAATAGCTTTATTATCAAGCATGTTGATAAAGAATTTATTCAAGAATTACGCCTTTTCACGAGCTATACTTTCAATGATTATAGCTTCAAGAATTACTTACAACTCAAAACCGACTTATCGGGAAATGCACTTACGGGCGTGCCACGCCAAGTATGGGTTTCGGGCTTAGATTTACAAACAAAAATTGGCGTTTACCTAAATTCTACCTTTAACTTTACAGATAGAATGCCTCTCAATGATGCCAATACCGTTTATGCAAATAGCTATAAACTATTAAATGCCAGAATTGGTTTTCGTAAGAGTTTCAAACGAGTTGGTTTGAATATTTATACCGCTGGCGATAATCTACTAAATGAAGTATATAGCCTCGGAAACGACATCAATGCGGTTGGTAATCGTTTCTTTAATGCGGCCATGCCGAGAAATTGGCAATTTGGTGCGAGTTTAAGTTTATTTTTGTAAGGTTGTAGCACAAGTTTCCAACTTGTTATTTTAAAATCGGTTTTAGCTAGCTACAAGTTAGTTTTAGCTAAAACTGATTTTTTTTCAAATTAACTGCTCCATGCAATCCTTCTTGTAGGACAAGTTTTTAACTTGTCAAATATCAAAACAACTTAGAAACTTGTCCTACTAAATTATTTCACATCAATCATCTTCAAACAAACCGGTACAGGAACTTCAATTTGTTTACCAGTTGGCGATAATTTTCCTGTTTTGGCATCTCTATTAAAAATCGTGATGTTATCTGTCTCTTGATTGGCTACCAAAACAAATTTTCCGTTGGGTGTAATCATAAAATTACGAGGTATTTTTCCTAAAACTGGTTCATTTCCAATGTAAGTCAGTTTACCTGTTTTGGGGTCAATACTATATATAACTATTGTATCAGTAGTATTATTAGGAGCAAAAATGCCGTTTTTATTTCCTGCATCTACAAAACGATTTGAGCCATATAAAAACTTCCCATCGGGCGAGATATGAATATCAGCACAAAAACTCTTGTTTTTATATTTAAAATCCTTCGCAAGCGTAGTAATTGTCTGAATAGGAGATAGTTTTCCTGAAACATAATTAAAGGCTGTAACGGTGCTACTTAGTTCTTGAATCACATAGACAAATTTTCCGTTGGGATGAATCGTAAAATGGCGAGGCCCCGAACCATCAGCCACTTTCGTAAACGCTGGTTTTCCTTCTACTAATTTACCATTTTGTGCGTTTAGGCTATAGGTCATGATTTTATCTATTCCTAAATCTGGCACAAAAACATCTCGATTATTCGGAGAAATATTCACCGAATGAACGTGTGGTTTTTCTTGTCTACCTTTATTGGGTCCACTTCCAGAATGATTAATTGTTTGACTTGCAGCACTAAGCGAACCATTCGGCTCTACTGGTAAAATAGATAAATTTCCTCCCGAATAATTACCAACTAAAACCCATTTTCCTGTTTTATCGACACTAATATGGCAAGGGTCTGCCCCACCAGCCGACTGCGTATTTAGGTTTGTGAGCATACCCGTATTTTTATCGAAACTGTACGAATAGACTATCCCATCGCTGATTTCTGAAACTGCATAAACAAATTTTTGATTAGGAGAAACAGCTAAAAAAGATGGATTTTTAATGCCCGAAGCTACACTAACACGACTGAAGTCGCCCGTATTTAAATTAAATTTATAGACGTAAATTCCTTCGCTATTTTTGCGAGTGTAGGTTCCAACCAAGAGGTATTGTTCAGCCGTATTTTGTGAGATACCTATTTGTGGGCAAAGAAAAAAGCTACAAAGTAAGCCTGAGATAATATTTTTGAAGTTCATGAATTGATTGACGTAGTGTTAAACAATGCCCAAAGATAGATGAATAATAGGAAGTTTTCTACGAATACTCGAATATGATTATGAGTAAATAAGCGAAATTTTTTCCTTTAATTATGGTGCATAAAATTCAATGTAGTAAATCCTTTAATTCATTGATAAAGAACTTTAATTTCGAGCTTTAATCAAACGTCAGTACTTCAATGAATCCAATCATTACAACCGTTAGCAGTGACGAGGACGTAAGGGGAATTTTAGCCCTCCAACAAAAAAACTTAAAGAAGAATCTCACACCCGAACAAATTCAAAGTCAAGGATTTGTAACGGTAGAGCACGAATATGCCGTATTGAAGGCTATGAACGATGCCCAACCAAGTGTTATCGTGAAAGATGGAGATACAGTTGTGGCTTATTGCTTAGCTATGTTGCCAGAATTTAAAAACGGTGTTCCAGAACTAAAGACCTTATTCGAGGCTATTGATGAAATCGATTACGACGAACAAAAGCTAAAAGATTTTAATTATGTAGTTATGGGGCAAGTTTGTGTGGGAGAGGGCTACCGAAGTATGGGCTTCTTTGATGGAATGTATCAGAAACTCCGAGAAGAATTAGCTGCAAAATTTGAAATGTGCGTAACCGATATTTCAACGAATAATACACGTTCATTGAAGGCTCACGCCCGTGTGGGTTTTATCCCAGTAAAAGATTTTCATGATGAAGCCTTAGGCGAAGTTTGGAGAGTTGTGGTTTGGGATTGGAGGGGTTGATATAATAAGGAAGGCTTCGCTCTAAGCGAAGTCTTCCTTAAACATAAATCTCCTTATTTCAATGTTGCCAAAGCTGCTTTCACTCTTGCTACCGCTTCTGTCAGAGCTTCATCAGAGGCAGCGGTTGATAAACGTAAGCAATTTGGAGCACCAAACGAACCACCACCAACAAGTGCTACGTGAGCTGTTTCGAGCAACCACATACACAATTGGTCAGCATCTTTGATGGTTACGTTTCCATCAGATTTTCCGAAATAATAACTTACATCAGGAAATGCATAAAATGCACCATCTGGCATATTTACTTTAAAACCTGGAATTTCTCTTAATAAACCAACCACTAAATCACGACGACGTAAGTACGCCAATTTCATTGATTCAGCTGCCGCTGTATCATCCCATGCAACAACTGCTGCACGTTGAGCGATAGAGTTGGTACCTGATGTAACTTGTCCTTGAAGTTTTTCTACGGCATCAGCAATCCATTTTGCTGCGGCAATATATCCTAAACGCCAGCCAGTCATGGCAAAACCTTTAGCAAAACCATTTACTGTAATTACACGGTCTTTCAATGCTGGAATAGACCCCATGCTGAAATGGCCTTCATCTGTAAAGTTGATATATTCGTAGATTTCATCAGCTAAGACAAACACATTTTCGTGTTTTTCGATTACTGCCGCTAATGCTCTCAATTCTGCCTCGCTATACACCGAACCCGTTGGGTTGTTTGGAGAAGCATACATTACAATTTTCGTACGCTCTGTAATAGCTGCTTCTAATTGTGCTGGAGTTACTTTGAAATCATTTTCAAAAGCACCATCAACAATTACCGATTTGCCGTCTGCCAATTTCACCATTTCTGAGTAACTTACCCAGTATGGAGCCAAAATTACTACTTCATCTCCTGGATTAACCAAACATTGAATCACATTGGCCAAAGAATGTTTTGCACCAGTAGAGATTACGATGTTTTCAGGTTTCCAATCAATGTTATTCTCACGTTTAAGCTTGTCTGCAATAGCCTTTCGTAGTTCAGGAATACCTGCTACAGGAGTGTAGTGGTGAAAACCAGCGTCGATAGCTGCTTTGGCAGCTTCGCAGATGTGTTTTGGGGTTTTGAAATCAGGTTCTCCAACGGAGAGATTGATTACTTTGTGTCCCTGTGCCGCTAATTCACGAGACTTTTTCGACATACCAAGCGTGGCTGATTCTTCCAACGCATTGATTCTGTCGGCAACTAAATTTAATGCAGACATGATACTTAGATGTAAAATTTTGATAATAAAATTGAAGAATTAGGCATTTGCTCAAATTCGGGTGCAAAATTACAGCCTTTCCAATTGAAAAGCCAACTTTTTTAGAATAAATGAGCTATTTCCTTAAAAAAAAGCTAATTTTCTTTCGGTTTTATTGAAATTTTCCAATTCTATTGCACAACTAAGTATCCATAATATTAAAATTAGGCAGTTTTACTCAATCTTCAAAATTTGTATTACGCTTTTCTAACTTTGCAGAGAAAGCTTCTTTTAAATCATTTGAAAGTAGCATAGCCGCATTCCAAGTGGCCATATAATTCAGCCCATCCGCCACAGAGTGATCGCGAGTGTGAAGTAAAATATGTTTAGTCCCACGAATAGATAAGGGTGATTTAGAGGCAATCATTGCCGCTATTTTCATCACTTCTCTCATCATTGATTCTTTATCAGTAAACGAGCGATTGACTATACCGATTTTCTCAGCCTCTTTTCCTTCAACATTTCTGCCTGTGTAGGCCATTTCTCTCACCAAACCATCGCCAATAATCTTTGGTAAACGCTGTAAAGTGCCCAAATCTGCCACCATTCCCATATCTATTTCTTTGATAGTAAAATAGGCATCATCTGTACAATAACGCATATCACAGGCACAGATTAAATCTATTCCTCCACCAATACAACCACCATGAATGGCCGCCAAAACTGGTTTTGAGCAATTTTCAATAGCATCAATCGGTGCCTGTAAACGCAATACATCTTTACGTACACGCTCACGCCGACGGGCATCACAAGCGATATTTGTTTGAGAAACCGACATCAATAAACTCAAATCTATCCCTGCACAAAAGTGTTTGCTTTCTCCTCCTTCAAGCACAATTACTCTTACTTCAGGGTTTTCGTCAAGGCTTTCAAAAACTTCTTTTGTTTCGTCCCATGCTGTTTGGTTGAGAGCGTTGGCTTTTTCTGGTCGATTGATAGTTACACGAGCAATGTTGTTTTCTATGATTAGTTGAAGCGTCTGCATGATGATTTTGTTGTTGAATGATAATAAAAAACGGTGAAGCCAGTTGATTGACTTCACCGTTAAAATTAAGAAAATATATCTATTTTCCTTACTTCTTCTCTCCACTTGTCTGAGTTCCTGCTGGTTTGTTTTTCAATGCTTCTTGCATTGGGTTTGAACCACCACCAAAACTTCTTTGCTTAAAGGCTTGGAATTTTGTTGGTTGCTCAGGTTCTTTCGGAAACGCATTATCAGAAGTATCAATATCTGGAATTTCGTGATAAGGGTCAAGTTTGAATTTGGCAACTTTTTTTGTTGTAACGAGAGTCTTCTTTACATCTTTATCATTCAAACGCCAAACTTCCGCTGGGATTCTTACATCTTCGTGTGTACCATCTTCAAATTCCATTCTGATAATTACAGGCATTACCAACCCACCTTTGTTTTTCAAACTTACCACATAGAAGTTTTTACCTTCTTCTACAAGCTTTCTATCTTCTTCACTTAAAGTAGATAAATATTGTTCATACTTTTTCTTATCGGCATCACTTACTGCATACTTATCATAACTATTGTAGAAATCTCTCATGGTTGGGTCAGCCTCCACAACTGTTTCTTTGATATCAGTTTTGTTTCGGATATTACTTAGTGTTTGTGCTTTAGCATCTGCATCCGCTTTAGCTGTTGCTTTTACCTTAGTAGGGTCTTGACTATCAATACTATACCATTCTACATTAGCAATAGCTTGGTCAGCGGGTTCAACACCATAGAACCATCCTTTCCAGAACCAATCTAGGTCAACACCCGATGCATCTTCCATTGTACGGAAGAAATCGGCTGGCGTTGGATGCTTAAATGCCCAACGACGTGCATATTCTTTAAATGCGTAATCAAATAATTCACGCCCCATCACTGTTTCTCGCAAGATATTTAAACCCGTTGCTGGTTTCGAATAAGCATTTGGTCCAAATGTTCCCGGTAAAATATTATCTGAGCTACTCATAATTGAGTTCTGCTTAGTTGGGTCGGTTTTCATATAGCCCGTAATATATTGAGGCTCAATACCAGTTGCTGGGAAGTTTCTGTCCCATTCCAAACAAGCTAAACCTTCCAAGAATGAGTTTAAACCTTCATCCATCCACGACCATTGACGTTCGTCAGAGTTCACAATCATCGGGAAAAAGTTATGTCCAACTTCGTGAATAACAACTAAAATCAAGAAGTTTTTCGTTGCTTCAGAGTAAGTTCCATCTGGTTCAGGTCTTGCCCCATTGAAACTCATCATTGGGTATTCCATACCTCCAACCGAGCCATGCACCGAATACGCAACTGGGTACGGATAAGGAATCGTACGCTTCGAATAACTTGTAAGCGTATGAGCCACTAAACGAGTAGAATATTGTCCCCAAAGTGGATTCGCTTCTTTTGGATAAAGCGACATCGCCCAAACTTTTTTACCTTCTACATCAACTTGCATGGCATCCCAGATAAATTTGCGAGAAGCTGCAAAAGCAAAGTCACGCACATTTTTTGCGGCATAAACCCAAGTTTTCTTGCCAGTCGGCTTACCTTTTTCAGCAGCTTCAGCTTCTTCTTGCGTTACGATTGCAATTGGATTTTTCGTGTTTTTGGCTTGTTCCCAACGCTTGATTTGTGTGGGAGTTAGAACTTCTTTCACATTTTGAAGTTCGCCAGTTGCACCAACAACCATATCGTTTGGCACTGTCAAGGCTACTTTATAATCACCAAATGGAAGTGTAAACTCACCTTGACCTAAAAATTGCTTGTTTTGCCAACCATTTACATCATCATACACGGCCATGCGTGGAAACCACTGAGCAATTTCATATAAAACATTTCCATCTTTCGGGAAAAGCTCGTAACCACTTCTTGCACCACTTCCTTTCAAATCTACGATATTAAACTTCCAATCAACTTGTAGCGTAAAAGCCATACCTTTTGCTAAAGGTGTTGGTAAATCTACACGCATCATGGTTTCGTTGATGGTATATCTCAAATCTTTTCCAAGAGCATCTTTTACAGCTGAAATTTTAAAACCATAATCTTTGGCATTAGCTCCTGTCATATTCGATAAAGTATTAAAACTTGCTCCATTGGCAGGATTAATAGCCGATTGGCCAATATTTGAACCCATCGAACCTTTAGCAAAAAGATTTTGGTCGAGTTGAAGCCACAAATAACGTAGTTCTTCTGGGGCATTATTGGTGTAAGTAATTTTTTCGGTAGCTGAAATAGATTGTTTCGTGTCATCTAATTCTGCTTTAATGTCGTAATCTGCTTTTTGTTGCCAGTAGTCTTTTCCGGGGCTACCCGCTGCTGTGCGGAATGTATTAGGAGTTGGAAGAGCAGTGCCCATTTGCTCAAATCGAGTATTAGCGTTATACTCTGTAGTTGCGGCTGGTCTTTGTGCCTCAACTACCAAAGCACAACTTAGGCTTAGGATAGTAAAGATGGATAGTTTTTTCATATAAAAACGATGAAGTTTGATTTTTTGCGAAGATAGAAAGAAATAATTGTTTTTGATGGTGGAAAAAGAAAAAGCTGCTCAAAAACAAGTTTCTGAGCAGCTTTTATTGCTAATATTAGTCTGAATTACGCTTCAGTTTCAATGATTGTTACTTTCTGAATCTTATCTCCTTGACGAATTGCATCAACCACTTCCAATCCTTCAACAACTTTACCGAAACAAGTATGATTACGGTCTAAATGTTGAGTATTTGAGCGATTATGACAAATAAAAAACTGCGAACCACCAGTATTACGTCCACGGTGAGCCATTGAAAGTACTCCCTTATCATGGTATTGATTATTACCTGTTAATTCACACGGAATTGTATAACCGGGGCCACCAGCACCTGTACCTGTTGGGTCACCACCTTGAATCATGAAGTTTGGAATCACACGGTGGAAAATTAGGCCATCATAAAAACCTTTTTTTGCCAATGTAACAAAGTTATTTACTGTAATTGGAGCGTCTTGTTCGTAAAACTCAATTGTCATTGTACCTTTATCGGTAACCATTTCTGCTTTTAACATAAACTATAAATTTGATATTTGGTAAAGTTTTATTCTAAATTTAATATGCATTCTATCATCAATTTCTTTCGTTGATATTAACCACCAATCGTAGTCATCGACTCTGAAATGGCACCAGACCTGCGATTTTCGGCCTCAAAACCATCTTTTGCACGATTTTGTAAAGCATCATAAATTCGCTGTTTGATTTCTTCATCTGATAATTTCTGACGCATGAAATCTCTTACGTTGAAAACACCATCATCGTACAAACAAGTTCGGAAGCTGCCCGTAGGCGTTACACGAATGCGGTTACAAGTGCCACAAAAAGTTCGACTAAATGCTGCAATTACACCCACCGTTCCTTTAAAATTCGGAATATGATAATTATATGACGTAGAATTAGGTTCGTCTTGTAACTTGTAAAGTTCAGGATGTTCTGAGCGAATTAAATCAATGATTCGTCGATAACTCCAAAACTCCATTTGTTCGGGGCGAAGACCTTCGCCGTTAAAAGGCATTTCTTCAATAAAACGCACCGATACATTTTGGTTACGAGCCAACTCAACCATTGATAAAATATCAGCATCATTTTTACCAGCCATTACTACTGTATTGACTTTAACGGGAATATCGTGTGCTAAAAGAGCTTCAAGAGTAGCCCAAACCTTCGGAAATTCATCACGGCGAGTAATTTCGAAGAACCGTTGGCGGTCGAGCGAATCAAGACTAAGATTAACCGAACTAATGCCTATTTGCTTTAACTCTGGCACTAATGGTGCTGTAAGTACGCCATTGGTCGTAATATTTATCTTCTCAATACCTTCAATTTCTGATAATTTCCACAGAAAAGGAATAATATCTCTACGAACGAATGGCTCTCCGCCCGTAATTCTGACTTTGCTGATGCCCATTTCAGCCAAAATTCGGCAAAGACGAAGCATCTCTTCGTAGCTCAATAAATGCGGCTTTGGCAAATATTGTATTCCTTCTTCTGGCATACAATAAAAGCAACGCAAATTACAGCGGTCAGTTACAGCCAATCGCAAGTAATTAATAGGTCTTCCGTGATTATCTATGAGCATTCAATCGATATAATATATTCTAATAACCTAATAATATTCTTTGAGGTTCAAAATTAATGAAGGTATTGCCTTTTATCTGAGTAAATATACTCTCTTTTCGCCCATAAAACCAAAAGAGGCACAGATTTCTCTATGCCTCTTTTGAGTATCTATAAAAAAAGGTTTTAAGCAACCGATTCAGCCAAAACTAAAACTTTATTCTTAGCTGCTTCAACTACACCACCATCAACAAGGAATGTTTCTTTTTTACCGTTAATGTCGATAACCAAGTTTCCTTTGGCAAGTGTACTTACAATTGGTGCGTGGTCTTTCAAAATTTGAAATCCACCGTTTGTCCCCGGTAATGTAACCGCGTCAACTACACCAGCGTAAACTTTCTTATCAGGAGTAATTATTTCTAAGTTCATTTCTTTGTAATTAAGAATGTAGAATGTAGAATTAAGAATGGTTTGAAAATTCTACATTCTTAATTCTTAACTCTTAATTTATTTAGAAGCTTCTGCAATCAATCTCTCACCCTTAGCTACTGCATCTTCAATAGTACCAACTAAGTTGAAGGCTGCCTCTGGAAGGTGGTCATAAAGACCATCAATGATTTGGTTAAAGCCTTTGATTGTATCGTTGATATCAACCAATACACCTTTCAAACCTGTAAACTGCTCAGCTACGAAGAATGGTTGAGACAAGAAACGTTGTACACGACGTGCACGTGATACTGTCAATCTATCTTCTTCTGAAAGTTCTTCCAAACCAAGGATAGCGATGATATCTTGAAGCTCTTTATAGCGTTGTAAGATATTTTTCACACGTTGAGCACAGTTATAGTGTGCATCTCCTAATACATCAGCAGAAAGGATACGTGAAGATGAATCAAGAGGGTCAACGGCAGGATAGATACCTAACTCAGCAATCTTACGGCTCAATACAGTTGTTGCATCTAAGTGAGCGAAGGTTGTTGCTGGAGCAGGGTCAGTCAAGTCATCGGCAGGTACGTAAACGGCCTGTACTGAAGTGATAGAACCACGCTTAGTAGAAGCGATACGCTCTTGCATAGCACCCATTTCAGTTGCCAATGTTGGTTGGTAACCTACGGCAGAAGGCATACGACCTAAAAGGGCTGATACCTCAGAACCTGCTTGTGTAAAACGGAAGATATTATCTATAAAGAAAAGGATATCACGACCTTTAC
>NZ_LXHX01000067.1:0-44623 GCF_001649495.1 Emticicia sp. MM
CAACTGTCAAACCAGAAAGAGCTACACGTGCACGTGCACCTGGAGGCTCATTCATTTGTCCGAAGATAAATGTAGCTTGTGATTCTTTCAATGCTTCTTTATCTACAGCACTTAAATCCCAACCACCTTCTTCCATTGAGTGTTTGAATTTATCGCCGTATTTTACGATACCCGATTCAATCATCTCACGGAGTAGGTCATTACCCTCACGAGTACGCTCACCTACACCAGCAAAAACTGAAAGACCAGAGTATGCTTTTGCAATATTGTTAATTAATTCTTGAATCAATACGGTTTTACCTACACCCGCACCACCGAAAAGACCGATTTTACCACCTTTTACATAAGGAGCAAGAAGGTCAATTACTTTGATACCAGTGAAAAGTACTTCAGTAGCAGTTGCTAAGTCTTCAAACTTAGGAGCTGCACGGTGAATAGACATACCTTTAGTATTCACTTCACCTAAACCATCAATCGCTTCACCAACTACGTTGAATAAACGACCTTTGATTTCTTCACCTGTTGGCATTGTGATTGGTGTGCCTAAGTGCACAACTTCCATACCACGTTGTAAACCTTCGGTTCCGTCCATCGCAATTGCACGAACACGGTCTTCACCAAGGTGTTGTTGTACTTCAAGAATTACTTTTTGACCGTTTGCCTTAGTTACTGACAACGCATCAAGAATTGGAGGGATTTGAGAACCTTCGCCTTCAAAGCTTACGTCCACTACGGGTCCGATTACTTGCGAGACTTTACCGATATTTGCCATTTATTGAGAACTTTTAAATTAAAATCAGAAACAGTTTTTAAGATGTACTCTTATTTCAGCGTGCAAAATTAGACAAACAAGTTCTGAAAAGCAAAACTTGTAGCAGAGTTTTTGTATTTTTTTTAGAGAAAAGTTCTTTTTCAGCCCTATTTGTTGGAGTAAAAGAGGAAATTTAGTTTAATTACAGACTTTATATGTGGCGGTTGGGTCTTTTTGCCACCTTATTTGGGGTTGGTTTAAGTTGCTTACACAAATGGTTTGGATTTTATTGTTTTGGCAATATAGGTTTTCCAAAATTGTATTTTTACTGATATCTAAATTTAATAATTGATTTTCCGAACAAGATAGAAGTCGTAATTTTGTGTTTTTACTAACATCTAAACTTGTTAGATTATTAACGAAGCAAGAAAAATTACGCAAAACTGTATTTTTACTTAAATCTAAACGTGTCAATTGATTATAACTACAATAGAACTCGTCTAAAAATGAATTGTTACTAATGTCTAAATTTACTAACGAATTGTAACTACAATCTAAATACCTTAAACCTATATTTTTGCTTAAATCTAAATGTGTTAATTGATTTCCACTACAAGTTAAACGTTCTAAATTTAGGTTATTACTAATGTCTAAATTTGTTACTTCATTTGAAGCAAACGCCAAAGACCTCATAGCTTTATTTTTACTTACATCTAAACTTATTAAATTATTCCCTCCGCAATCTATTTGAATAAGTTTTGTGTTTTTACTAATATCTAAACTATCCAATTGGTTGATATAACAGAATAAGTAAACCAAGTTTGTGTTTTTACTTACATCTAATGAAATTAATTGGTTATAGGTACAGTCCAAATATGTTAAATTTATAAAACTTTCAATTCCAGTTAAACTACTTATTTTATTATTACTCTTGGAATTATTGAGCCTTAAATCCGTAACTTTCTCAGCATTGCTTCTTAAAACCTGCCCGTCTTGAATATCGTCAATCTTTAACCTAATTAAGGCATTTTCAAAATTAATGTCTGGTATTTTAATATATAAGGAGGGTGTTTTGCTACTAAATTGTGCCACATTTGCCCCGCCTTTTAAATCTTTAGCCACAATACTTCCTTTCACTTCAGTATCATAAGGCACGTTTTTTATTATGTAGGTTGTATCATTCAAGTGTCTGATAAGCGTATCTTTATAAACAACTGTATAAGTTACGGCATCGCCGTCGGGGTCTTTGCTCTTTGTCCACTTTAATATGATGTCTTTTCCATTATCAGCCAGTGTTGCCGTAACGGTAAAAGGACTTGGTGGAGAATTAGGTTTAACAACCTCTTTTGTCTTACAAGAAAAACAAACACTTAAAATAAAGAAAGCAGCAAGAAAACGTAGATAATTCATAAAATCAGCAGGTATTTTGTGTGAAAAAAGTAAAATTCTGGTAAATATAATCACTTTGTTTATTTCTGGAAAATCTCAAATTCATATACTTTGTCAGCTTCCTTACCTTTGCGTATGTAGAAAAAGCCTAAATTGCAGTCGAAATAAAATAATTACAATATTGACATCCTCCTACCCCCTTCGAAGGGGGACTTTAAATCGGTAAAGTTTTTCTTTACAGATATTAACAAACGGAAAATTCCCCCTTTGAAGGGGGCAGCCTGACGAAGTCGGCGGGGGATGTGGTGAGCGAGAACATAATTATAAGCAGAAAAGTAGCGTACAACGCCAAAATTTTAATGAAAATAATCGTCATCATTCCTGCTTTCAACGAAGCAAAATCTATTGATAAAGTCATTGCCGAAATTCCACAAGATATTGTTGATGAAGTAATTGTGGTAAATAATAATTCGAGCGATGAAACCTCAAAAGTAGCACAAAGGGCAGGAGCAACAGTTTTAGACGAACTCCGCCAAGGCTATGGTTTTGCTTGCTTGAAAGGAATTGAGTACGCAAAAAAACAAAAACCCAATATCGTTGTTTTTTTAGATGCCGATTACTCTGATTACCCCGAAGAAATGCGTGAACTAATTAAACCCATTACTGAGCAAAACTATGATATGGTAATTGGTTCACGAGCCTTAGGCGAGCGTCAAGCAGGTTCGATGACAGTTCCTCAGATTTTTGGCAATTGGCTGGCTACAAATATGCTACGCTTATTTTATGGTGTACGCTACACTGATTTAGGCCCATTTCGTGCTATTAAATTTGATTCGCTTTTAGCTCTTAATATGCAAGATACCACCTACGGCTGGACGGTAGAAATGCAACTTAAAGCAGCCAAAATGAAAATGAAAACCACCGAAATAGCCGTTAATTACCGCCGCAGGGTAGGAAAATCAAAGATTTCGGGTACTGTAAAAGGCACTGTTTTAGCCGGCTATAAAATCATTACTACTATTTTTAAATACTTGTAGCTCTTTCAACTCTCCTACAGAGGTGGGTTTTATATATATGGAATTATTGTTTTTGATAATTTACGCCATTCCACTGGTTTTCATTTTTTCATATAGCCTAATTCAACTTAGTTTAATAATAAGTTATTTAGGAAGTAAACATTCGGTTGGAAATAGTCAATCAAGCTCATACACCCATACGGTGGATGGTAATCTTCCTTTTGTAACTATTCAACTTCCTATTTATAATGAACGATATGTAGTTGAGCGTCTGATTGATGCCATTACTGCATTTGAATATCCCAAAGAAAGGTTTGAAATTCAAGTTTTAGATGATTCAACCGACGAAACAATTGAGATAATCGCACAGAAGGTAAATGCGTATCAACAACTAGGCTTTCAGATTAATCACATTCGTAGAGCAGAACGGACTGGTTTTAAAGCAGGTGCACTTGCTTTTGGCTTAAAGAAGTCCAAAGGAGAGTTTATTGCCATTTTTGATGCTGATTTTGTTCCACCAAAAGACTTTCTCCAAGAAACTATACGACATTTTTCCTCGCTTGATGTGGGAGTTGTACAAACTCGCTGGAAACACATCAACGAAAATTATTCTTTACTTACGCAGTTGCAAGCTTTTGGCTTAGATGCCCATTTTACGATTGAACAAGGTGGCCGAAATGCCGACAAACACTTTATCAATTTTAATGGAACTGCGGGAGTTTGGCGAAAATCTACCATCGAAGATGCTGGAGGCTGGGAAGCAGATACGCTTACTGAAGACTTAGACCTAAGCTATCGAGCTCAAATGAAAGACTGGCGATTTGTGTATTTAGAAAATGTGGGCTGCCCTGCCGAACTTCCCGTAACGATGAGTGCGGTAAAGTCGCAGCAATACCGCTGGACAAAAGGAGCGGCCGAATGTGTGGTAAAAAATCTTCGAAAATTATTAACTGATAAACATTTAGGGTTTGGCACCAAACTTCATGGGTTTTATCATTTGATGAATAGTGCGGTCTTTGTTGCCGTACTATTACTTTCACTTCTTAGTGTACCGATGATGTTTTTAGGGAAAGATTCAAGTGTTTATGCTTCATTTTTTCGTTATTCGGCCTTATTTCAAGTTAGTTGGGTAATTTTAGGTTGTTTTTATTGGATTTCGTTCCAAAAAACTGGTTTAGGAATTTTTGAGTTTATTAAAAGATTTGTCTGGTTTTTACTTTTTATGATGGGTTTATCGTTTCATAATTCGGTGGCGGTTGTTGAAGGCTGGTTAGGGAAGAAAACGCCTTTCGTACGTACACCAAAGTTTAATGTAAATACCCAAAAAGACTCTTGGCGAGGCAATATTTACATTGTTCAAAGCATCAACAAAAGCACATGGATAGAGCTTTTTTTAATGCTTTATTTTATTTCTGCTTTAATTATTGAATTATCTCTTGGGCAGTGGGGGCTCGTTCCTTTTCATTTGATGCTCATTGTTGGCTATGGAAGCATACTTTATTATACCTTCCTGCAAAATCGAACTGCGTAAGCTGGCTTCTTATTAAAGAAAAAACCACTGACTAATACATCGTATAAATCAGTGGCAATCTTTTGACTTTATCTTATGGCTTTTACTTTCCACCAACCACAACTTCACAAAGCTCAGCGGCTTGAAGATATTTTTGAGCAATTTGCATTACATCTTCTGCTGAAACTCCACTTACTTTCTGAATATAATTCTGATAGAAATCAATTGGTAAAGCTTCGAGTATGACAATTTTTTGGCGGTCGGCTACTTCAAAAGGTGTATTAAGCGACCCCACAAAAGCACCAATCATATAGTTTTGAGCTGTTTCGAGTTCGTTTGCTGAAATTGGTTCGGTTTGTAATCGCACAATCTCTTTATGTATCTCATCAATCGTCTGTTGTGTAAACTCTTTTTTCACATCAGTACCTATTATTAAATACCCACCCTCTCGTTGCGGAATCAATGATGAAGAAATACCATAGGTAAATCCTTTTTCCTCACGTATATTTTTCATTAATCGGCTACCAAAGTATCCGCCAAAAATAGTATTTGTTACTACAAATTTAAAGAAATCTGGGTGTGAGCGATTGAAAAGTCTTCTTCCTAAGCGAATAGATGATTGAAGGTTTTCTGGGCGATTAATTAACAAGTTTTCACCAACTACTGGGCTTTCAGGGAATTGTTCACCTATTTTTTCTGGAGTAACCAAAGGCATTTGACCTAATACTTCATTCAAAGCCGAAATTTCTGTTTCTTCGAAGCTTCCTGATAAAAATATAGTAAAAGCCTTTCCTTTTATTTGCTTCCCGTAAAAATCTGTTACTGCTTCGCGTGTAATATTTTCGATAGTTGCTTGCGTAACCGATTTCCCGTAAGGATGATTTTTACCAAAAATTTGCTCTCTGAAAGCTTGACTCGCCACGAAAGCTGTTTTTTCGAGATTGACTTTGAGTGTCTGTGAGGCAATATTTCTTTGCATCTCAAATTCTTCACTCGGAAAGACCGATTCTGTGATTAATTCTTTCAGCATTGGCAATAATTTAGTCAAATGCTTAGTAAGACCATGCACAGTGATTGTCAGACGCTCAAATGCTTGATTGATTTCAATAAATGCTCCATATTGGTCGAAAAACTCGCTAATCTCAACTGCTTTAAAGTTTTTGGTTCCTTCCGTGAGCATTTTGGAAACAAAGAGCGATTCTCCACCTATGACATCAAATCTACTTCCTGCATCGAAAATAAGCTCTAATCGCACAACTGGCTGTTCGCCAGCACGCACACTGTATATTGTAACGCCGTTATTTAATGTATGTTTATCTGCCTTCGGAATATGAACGGTTTCTACTTTTCTCGATGGTGGAGCAATGGTACGGTCTAAAATCATCAAAAAATCTGAATAATATGCTGTATAAAAAGTGTCTAATTGCCAACTAAGGTGTAAATGTATAGCTAAAAAGATAAAAACCTTAGCCTTTGCATAGAAAAACGCACTTGCGATGATAAAAGTTTTATCAAACACAAGTGCGATGCGTTTATTTAACCGAAAATGCTTATTCTAAGCTAATACCGTAGCAAGTAGTACGAGAAGAGCTTTGATAAGTACCACAAATCATTACACCCTCTTCTTCGTTTTCTTTAGCTGCTTTAATAGCTGCTTTGAAATCATTGGCAGAATTAATGCGTTTATCGCCTACTTTCATAATCACAAAACCTTCACGCATTTGTGTATAGTCAGCAATGTCTCCTTCATAAATTTTCTTCACAATTACGCCATTTTGAATACCCATGCGTTGTTTTTCGCTTGAAGAAAGTTCTGATAATTCAATACCAAGTTGCTCGAAAAGTTTATTTTCAGAAACCACCGTATTTTTCACAATATCTTTTCCACCATCACGATTACGAAGTGTAACCTCATATTCTTTCAATGAGCCATTACGGTTGACTGTTACTTTTGTTGACTCACCCGGACGTTTACGACCTATCATTTCTTGCAATTTAGGACCGCTTTTTGTTTCAATTCCATCAACTTTTACAATTACATCACCTTTTTGGATACCTGCTGCTTTCGCTGCACCATTTTCAACAACATCTGCTACATAGATACCTTCATCAGTTTTGGTCTTTAACTCTTCTGCTTTCTTGCTATCTAGTTCCACTAAATTAATACCCAAATATCCTCTCTGAACATTTCCATACTTCACAATATCAGCTGTTACTTTTTTCACGATTTCAGAAGGAACTGCAAAAGCATAACCAGCATAAGCACCATTTGGACTAGCAATGGCAGTATTAATACCAATTAACTCACCTTTCAAATTTACCAATGCACCACCACTATTACCTGGGTTTACAGCAGCATCCGTTTGAATAAATGATTCGATAGCATCGCTTGTTCTTTGGCGGCCATCTTCACCATAACGACGATACATTTGTTGCTGTTGTTTTTCCGAAAGAATACCAATGCTGCGACCTTTTGCACTTACGATACCCGCCGTAACAGTCGATTCTAAATTAAATGGATTTCCTACCGCCAATACCCACTCACCTACACGTACATTATCTGAATTAGCGAAAGTAATTGCAGGTAGCTTTGTACCTTCAACCTTGATAACAGCAATATCAGTAGAGGGGTCAGTACCCACAATCTTAGCAGTATATGATTTATGGTCGGCTGTTACTACTTCAAGTTCTGTTGCACCTTCAACTACGTGGTTGTTGGTAGCGATAAAGCCATCGTTTGTGATGATTACTCCCGAGCCTGATGATTCTTGTTGTTGACTACGTGGCTGGCCAAATTGACCGAAAGGACTATCTCCACCAAAGAAATCATCGAAGATTGAGCGTTGTTGTGAAACCGCTCTGATAGATTTGGCTTTGATATGCACTACCGATGGAGTTGTGAGTTCGGCCGCATAAGTAAAATCGCCTGGAACACCCGCTGGACCATCATAATTTGCTAAGCGTGCAAGTGATGGTTTTGAGGCTTCGTTGAAAATTACATCATTTCCACCAAAGCCGAGCATACGAAAGCCTCCAATTGTTGCAATACTGCTCAATACTGCAATACCGACTGTTTTTAAATTGCTATTCATTTTCTTGACCGTTAATTTTACAGTTTATGCTTATTTACCTAACTGATTTTCTGATTCAATTATTAGTAAAGTATATTCAAATCTTTGTGTTTATAACGAAATAGGTTTGCTTTTGTTTATTGCAAAGTTAACGTAAAAGTATTGACTAAAATTCGTGTTCTTTGCGATTTTTAACAAATTTTAACGACTAAGATTTAGCCCGCTTCGATACGCAAAAAGCAAGGTATAGATTTTGCTTCTATACCTTGCCTTTTAAAATTAACTACGCTGATTAAGCAATTTCAATTAAACGAGGCTCTTTTGGCTTTGCTTCTTCTTTTTTAGGTAATTCTAAGCCTAATACACCATCATTGTAAGTTGCTACAATTTTATCTGTATCCACTGTTTTTGGTAATGTGAATGAGCGTTTGAAAGAGCTAAAGTTAAATTCTTTGCGAGTATATTTACCTACTGTTTCTTCGGTTTCTTCTTTTTTCTCCGTTGAGATAGTCAATGTGTTTTCGTGAACATTTACTTTGAAATCCTCTTTCTTCAAACCCGGAGCTGCTAATTCGATTTTGAAAGCATTTTCGTTCTCTAAAACATTTACTGCTGGAAATGATTGTTGATAAGCAGGAGCTACACGTTCAAAATCGTTCAAAAGGTTTCCGAATACTGTTGGGAATGCTGGTGCGAAATTTCTTACTAAAGTTGCCATAATCTTTATTGTTTAATGTTTGTTTCTTTATTGGTGCCACTTTATTGCAGCGATGACTCCAATTCATCAATTTGTGTACCACCCACAAAAACAAGACATTTTGTCTTGAAAATAAAAATACAACAATAAAATAAATGACAAATTGTCTTGAATTTATTTTTTATATGTGACGAGAAGTCAGCTTCTAGACATGTGTATATCTATTGAACAACAAAAAAGGATTTGACCAGTGCCAAATCCTTTCTATAGATTCTAAAGATATTTTCTTATTTCAGTGCTTTCTGAACAACCAACTTGCCAATTTCTTTACCAGATTTTAAACCTTCATCACAAGCCGAACGGAAGTGAATACCTCCATATACACGACTAATTGATGCTTGATCTGCGGCTTCTTGAAATGATTTGAATTGACCCACACCGTGCCCAAAACGAGCTTCTGTAGAATCTGTAAACGCTACATTATCTCCGAATAACTCTGTAAGTACTTCAGCCGATGCTCCAGAAATTGTACTATGCCCGCTTGTATATTCTGGGAAAGGTGGTGTTTGTAAAAATGGAACCCATTTCGTATCTACACTTGCATTTATAATTGTCTCTGGGCGAATTTTATGAAAACGATATTTTGTTTCCCAACATTGAATAAAAGCATCACGTAATGCCATCGAAACCAATAAATAGGCCTGTGCCGACTTCGCAAAATCTACTTTCTTATCTTTACATACTGTATGTACAATGGCTAACCAGTGCCCACCAGGGGTCATTTTTTTATCGGCAAACATCACGTGCCCCTGTACGTTCATCACAAAAGCATTGTCATCCCAGAACCAAGCAATACGTTTTTGTTCTTCTGAAAGGGTATTACCCATATTATATACTTCTAAAACTTCTTTCATAAATGGGCTCGTTTTAGCCAAATCATACTTGAATGGTGGAGGTGGCAGAAACTGAGAAGAAGAATCAATAATCATTGGTCTGATTTTTCCCCAGTTCGGCTCAATGGCATCGGCATACGAAGGAGGTGTTGGTGTCCAAGTACCTGGTTTATTCTGTAAAGTATAGCGTAAACCACGTGTCTGCGGGTAATTATCTTTTTTAGCATAAGCCAAAACAGCTTTTCCCATTTCTGTTCCATAAGCAACCGAACGCTCAATTACCTCGCTTGGCACTCCAGCCGCTTCAAATTTCTTATCTAAATCTTTTTCGAAAGCATCATATCTATCAACTGAAAAAGTTAAACCACGTGCAACAGTCATGAAAGCCTTAATACTAGCCAACTGATAGCAATACTCTTTTCCTGCTTCTGGCTTGGGGGCTTCATTAAAGTCTTTTACTTTTCCAACCATCGAAGGATAGTCTTTATTTCCTTGAACTAAGGCCTCATAGCCAGCCAAAGTAGCGTAAGAATAAATACGACTGGCAACTGGTGGTGTAAAAATATCATGTACGATTACATCTGTAAGTTGATTCACACAACTATGATAAAAATCAGCATTGTTTACTTGCTCGGCATACTCGGCAGCACTTTTTTGCTTACAGGCGTTTGTCAATGCCACAAACGCAAATACTGTTAGCAGGGTTTTAAGAGGTTTCATTGTTCAGACTAAAGTAAATGGTTAGTTTGCCCCCTCTTGGGGGCGTCACAAAAATACATGGTTTTCTTTAGAAAATATAGAACTTGTTTAAGATTATTTTGGGATTCAAATAGATGCTCAAGAAATAGGTAATTTTGTTTTGCGAATCAAAATATCTAAATCAAATGAGCATCTTAAGCAAAGATAGAGTTAAAAAATATATTCTACCTTATTTAAGCCAAGGTAAAAGAGGTAGAAACTTAACAGAAGATAAACGAGTAAGTATTGTTTTATCTATTTTTCATCGCTTAAAGACAGGTTGTCAATGGCGAGAATTACCATTAGAAAAATATTTCAAAGAAAATTATAGTTATGAATCTGTCTTTTATCACTTTAATAAATGGAGTAAAGATGGTTCTTGGGAAAGAATGTGGGCATGTTTATTGAATAAATATAAAACTTATTTAAACTTATCCAATATCCAGTTAGATGGTTCACAAACCAGAGCCAATAGAGGTGGTAATAAAGTAGGTTTTCAGTTCAGAAAAGCTGATGAGACTACTAATTTCCTGTATCTATCTGATAGTCAGGGTATTTTAATAGCAATTTCAGAACCAATAAGTGGTCAGCATCATGATTTAGCAGATATAAAACAACAATTTAGCCAAATGATAAATTGGCTAAATAAAGCCAATATTAGAACTGATGGATTATTCTTAAATGCAGATGCTGGTTTTGATAGTCAAGAATGCAGGTGTATCTGTACACAATTTCAAATTGAAGCTAACATAGCCTTCAACACAAGAAATGGTTCGATTAATGACAGAAAAGAGTATTTTGATGAACTTTTATATGAAAATCGTTATGTTATCGAGAGGGCCTTTGCTTGGTTGGATGCCTTTAAGGCTTTACTTATCAGATATGAAACAACAGCAATTAATTGGTTGAACCTCAATATTATAGGAATGATAGTCTGTTTCGTTCGAAAAATATCCTCTAAACTAAAATGTTAAACAAGTTCATATTTAAACTTCTGATTTAATGGAAAATGTATTTTAGAAGATAACTAGAAATTTAGTCCCTTCGCCCAATTTGGAAACTACCTTCAAATTTCCCCCGTGCATTTGCATAATTTGCCGAGAAAGACTCAAACCAATGCCCGAACCTGTTTTTTTAGTTGTGAAAAATGGAATAAAAATCTTTTCGATAGCATCAGGCTCTATACCGATTCCGTTATCAGAGATTTCTATAAACCTTTGATTATCGGCCTGATACAATCTTATTCTAATTTCAGGATTTAGCTTATTTTCAACTGCTTCAATGGCATTTTTCATCAGATTTATCAAGACCATTTCAATATGTTCAGCATCAACAACTAAAGAAAAATCATATTTTAAATCAGTTTCTAACACAATTCGCTTCTTTTTTAATTGGGGTTGAATCAGATTCAGCACTTGGCCGACCAGCGTTTTAGCAGTAGTTTCTGCAAAAATTGGTTTCGGAATTGTTGTAAATTCTCGATAAGCATTGACAAAGTTCATAATGCCTTTACTTCGATTTTCGATAGTTTGAAGAGCTTCTTTTAAATCATCGACCGTTTCTTTTATTTCCGTTTTTTCGGATAAATCAATTTCGATAATTTCTCGCATCGTGCTTGCTAATGAAACGATTGGCGTAACGGAGTTCATGATTTCGTGGCGTAAAACCTTGGTGAGGTTTTGCCAAGCATCTAATTCTTTTTCTTGCAACTCTGACTGAATATTTTGCAAGGAAACTAGCTTAATAATTCTCCCGCGTAAACTTACCGTAGTAGAGCTAATGGTAATTTGTTGCTCTTTAGAAGTTTCATAAAGAGCCTTTCCGCCAGAAGGTAAATCTTTCAGAATCTCAAATAAACGATTGTGCGTATTATTATTTAATTCATTGATATTACGTAATCTATAAATACCCAATGTTCGGAAAGCTGCATTATTAATAAGTTCAATCTTTCCAGAAGCATCAAACGACAGTAAACCCACATTGACATGCTGAACAATGGTATTAATAAAGTGAAGATTGGCTTCTTTTTCAGCACGTGCTTGACGAAAAGCATCTAGTACAGCATTTAGTTGTTGATTTATTTCCTGAAAACTTTCGCCTAAACTGTTATCCGACCTAAACTTAACTGTAAAATCAGCATAACGAACTGATTCAAAAAAACGAACCAACTTTCGGTTTACAGAAACAACGTAGCTGTAAGTTATATAAAACATGATTCCAGCCAATATAATTAATAAAGAAGCGGGCAACCACTGTTTACTCATTGCAAGGTTTATTCCCGTAAGCAACAATAGTGTAAGCATGGCCAACCGCCACAATACTCCTATCGAAAAATGTTTCATAACTGCTTCATGTTTAATGTAATAGCCTTTTATTAAATTATTGATTTTTGGAAATGATATTACTACAAATCATGTAATTTTCTATCATCAAAAATACGTCTTTTATATATTCTTTTTTACCACTCATCAGAAAAAGACAAAATCTTTCACCAAGTATCTTGCATTGCATAGTACCTTATTATATCTTTGTATCGTCAACTTCGGAAAGAAGCTGCTGAAAATAAAGGAAACTTAAACTTTTTAAATTCCCCCCTTTGAAAAAATAAGGGATTAAAGATATGGATTTAGAAAACGCACAAGTGCAGATGCGAAAGGGTATTTTGGAGTACTGCATCCTGCACATAATTTCGAGGGGCGAAATTTACGCTTCCGAAATTTTATATGAGCTCATCAATGCTAAGATAATGGTTGTTGAGGGAACGCTCTATCCGCTCCTAACTCGCCTCAAAAACGCAGGCTTATTAGATTATAAATGGGTAGAATCGACGTCAGGGCCACCAAGAAAATATTATGTATTGACCGATACAGGCCAAGTATTCCTTGATAACCTCAATAATACTTGGAACGAATTATCTGAATCGGTTTCAACAATTATCAGCAAAAAACAAAAGGATTGAGGGGGTTGCTAATATTTGAAAATATCTCTAACAACAGAACATAAACCGATAAGTACTCTGAAGTATTTTTGCTTCAGTCTATCGCTCAATCATTCAGCATAATACAATGAAAAAGACTATTCAAATCAATATAGCCGGCATGGTTTTCAATATTGAAGAAGATGCCTACGAAAAGCTTAACAACTACTTAGCTTCTATTAAACAATATTTTTCGAGCTACGAAGGTAGTCTAGAAATTGTTTCAGATATTGAAGCACGTATTGCCGAAAAATTCTGGACTAATCAAAAATCTGATGTTCAACCCGTTATCACAACTGAGGCAGTCAATGACCTCATCAAATCAATGGGCAGTGTAGCTGATTTTGAGGCGATTGAAGAAGAAGAAGACTTGAGAAATAGTACTCAAACGGCAACTAACAGTTCGCAATCAGGTACACACAACCAAACATTCACTGAAAATCCACAAGCACAAACTGGTAGCACACAGTCCGCACAACCAAAACGCCTTTACCGCGATGTAAAACGCAAAGCTTTAGGTGGAGTTTTAGCTGGATTGGCTCACTACTTCAATATTGATGTGGTTTGGGTACGTATCATTTTCTTATTCCTATTCATGGGGCTTCCGCCAATCAGCGAAGACTTTGGGCCGTTCTCTGGATTTGTATTTTTAGGTTATTTTATTTGTTGGATTGTATTCCCACCAAACTATAACCTCGATGAAGACAAAAAAATCAAAAAGTTTTACCGCGATAATGACGATAAGGTTTTAGGTGGCGTATGTAGTGGTTTAGGAGCATACTTTGGCGTAGATGCTACCGTTATCCGTTTATTATTTGTTTTAGGTGTATTCTTATTTGGTACTGGATTCTTAGCTTATATCATTCTTTGGATTGTGGCTCCAAAAGCACAAACACTTACCCAAAAAATGGAAATGAAAGGTGAGCCTGTAACTTTATCGAATATAGAAACAAATATCAAAGAAAGCATCAATGTGGATAAAAACGCTCCAGAAAATAGCTTAACAAAAGTGCTTCTTTTCCCTTTCAGATTGGTGGGTATGGTTATCAAAGGTTTAGGTGAAATCTTGAAACATCTCGGACCAGTTGCACGTGTATTAGCTGGTGTAATGTTAATGCTGTTCTCATTAGTGGCAATTGTTGGTGTGGTAGCAGCCGTAGCGGCTTTCTTTGGGGTAACTTCAGGTATTGAAGGAACAGAATTCTTTGATAACAGTCCATTCAAGATGTTCTCGCAAGATATTCACCCAATGGCTGGTTTCTTCGCTTTCTTGGCAATGTTCACACCATTTTTAGCACTTTTATTGACAGGTCTTACACTTTTATCAAACAGACGAATAGGCAACCGTAATTTCTGGATTTCATTATTGGGTCTTTGGTTGGCGGGTTTGATGGGTACGGGTATTTTAGCAACTAAATATGCCCTTAACTTCAAGAAGAAAGGTCGTGTTGAACAAGTAAAAAATTATCCTTTTACTTTGGTAGGAAAAACCTTGGTTTTAGATGCTAACAATAATCAAATAGATGATTTTGACGAATTCCATGTGAATGATGATGTAGAAGTTTATTTAGAAGGATATGATGGAACAGATTTGAAATTAGAACAACGTTTCGAATCCTCGGGCCCTACTCGTGCAGAAGCAGAAAATAATGCCAAGAACATTGTGTATAATCTTTCACAGAAAGATTCAACGCTTACTTTCGACCAAAAAATTAAACTTGCGGAAAATGCACGTTTCCGTGGCCAAGAACTTGAAATGACTCTTTACATTCCATTCGATAAACCATTCAAAATCACGAAGTCTTTCTACCATAGTGTATATAGAAGAGATTGGAACAAACATGATTTTGATATTGATGGCGATGATGTTGATAAATATACGTATGTCATGAAGCGTGACTCTGGTATGGTTTGTCGTGATTGTCCTAAATTAAGCGATGAAGAGCGTGAAGCACTCAGAGAGAGTAATTACGATGATGGAGATTCAGCTTTTGATTACGATGTTTTCGACCAAAAAGGTCAACACCAAAAGAAATTCGCTGATTTGAAGGGTTTTGACAAACTAAATGTAGCGGGTGCATTTGTTGTAACCGTTCATCAAGGTAGTTCATTTGAAGTGATTGCCGATTCTGACGACCAAGACGTTTTAGATGATATAGACTTTGATTTACGTGGAAATACGCTCGAAATTGACCATAAGGATAAATTTTCTTTCGGTCGCAGAAATTCCACTATTAGAATCAATATCACATTGCCAACTTTAGAAAGACTCGATGTTTCGGGAGCATCTACAATCAAGGTATTAGGATTCAAAGATAAAAACCGTGACTTAGCCATCGAGCTAACTGGTGCTTCAAAAGCGGCTATTGATGTAGAAGCTCGTAAAATCGAATTCGATGCTTCGGGTGCATCAAAAGCAGATTTAAGAGGCTCGGCTGAAAAAATCAATGTTGATGTTTCAGGAGCTTGCCAAATCAATGCCACGCGAATGGAAATTAAACAAGCCAAAGTTGAGGCAAGCGGAGCAAGCCATGTAGATTTCGGAAAACTTGAAGATTTAGACTCAAATACCAGCGGAGCAAGTAAGGTTAGTAGAGATAATTAGTAGAAACTTGAGGCATCTTAAATTTTGAAAGAAATATTACTCATTGCCGTCAGTTAACTGACGGCAATATACATCAATTACACTAAGCTTTTTTAGTAGATAATACACTTTTGTGTGAAGAGGTTTGGGATGATTATTTTATTTATTGGTCAGTAAGCTTAAAGATTCGTTCCATTAAAATCCACTTTTCTCCAGTTTTGGCCATGGGCAAGGCTTGTTGATATTTCCACATTAGTGCCTCCCATTCCTGTACTTTAGGATTATCGGCATCCATTGCTGACTTCTTCTCGAACGAAAAATCATCAGTAGTATCCATAATCATAAACAAGCGATTTCCTACCCGATAGATTTCCATTTCCGTAATTCCTGCATCGGTTATACTCTTGGCTATTTCATCCCAAATTTTCTTATGATAGGCCTCATATTCGGCTATTAATTGAGAGTCATCTACCAAATCAAGGGCAAGTGTGTAGCGTTTCATAGGGTATTTTTTGAATATTTTTATATTTATAAATTACTGATAGTCAACATTTTCATCGAAAAACAAAAATGTTTTTTTCGTTTTCAACAATATTTTTCGTAAAAATCGTTTGAAATTAAACAGATTTTTTCGTTATTTCATTTGAGAAGTAAATATTTGTTATACTTTTGCAGCCTTAAATTTTTTGTAACACTAAAAAGGATTAAATACTATGTATTGGACACTCGAACTTGCGTCGTATCTGGAGGACGCCCCGTGGCCCGCTACAAAAGATGAGTTGATAGATTTTTCGATTCGTTCGGGAGCACCCATTGAAGTGATAGAAAACCTACAAGAACTTGAGGACGACGGACAACCCTACGAGAGCATTGAGGAGATTTGGCCAGATTATCCGACCAAAGATGACTTTTTCTTTAATGAAGATGAATATTAAGCAGAGTTTCTGATTCAGTAGCGTATTCTGATTTAAAAACATTACCTATAAAGCAGCAGTTAGACCTCTAATTGTTGCTTTTTTATTTCTCACTAACATGAACTTTGTTTCGAGCATTATCATCCTGCTGGCTTTAGCTTTGGTCGTTTACGCTTGCCTTCCAAAGAAAAAAACAGAAAATTACGTTTTCAAATACAATATCAAAGCACCCAGTGCTAAAATGGAATTACCCCAAAATTTAAAGGAAATTTCAGGGCTTTCGTTTTATCAAGAGAATCAACTCGCCTGTGTGAATGATGAAAATGGGAGCGTCTTTATCTATGATTTAACTCAAGAAGCTGTCATTGAAAAAATTGATATCGGTAATAACGCCGACTACGAAGGCATTGAAGTGGTTGATGGAGAAATATTTATCATGAAAAGCAATGGAAAAATCAAAGGTTTTAGAATAAGCGATGCCACCGAACGAAAAATAGACTGTACAGATAAAGATGTAAAAGAATATGAAGGCCTTAGCTATCATCCCCAAACTCAAAGCCTTTTGTTGGTGAGCAAAGAAAAAGATAAGGATAAAAATGACAAGAAAACGATTTATGCCTATTCTTTAAAAACAGAGCGTTTTGGTAAGTTCTTGAGTATTGATGAAGACCTCGTACGCGGAAACGATGGTAAAAAAACATTTGCCCCTTCAGGCATTGCCATTCACCCGATAACTGGCGAGATTTTTATCATTTCTTCCCAAGGTAAAAAACTAATAGTACTCTCAGCAAATGGGGATAAAAATTGCCTAATCGAACTTGACCCCGAAACATTTGTTCAACCCGAAGGTATCTGCTTTACACCCAATGGAGATTTATATATTTCTTCGGAAGGAGAAAACGAAAATGGGTATATTTTGAAGTTTGAGTATCAACAAAGGTAATTTTTGTAATTTTACTCATGTAAACTTCAAAAACAATCAATCATGAGAATAATTCTAACCCTTATCTTCATCTCAAACTTTGTATTTGCTCAGGTTGGCAAAGAAAAAGTTTTAGTAACTGATCTTACAAAAATTAAGCAAATTGGAGCAATCAATGTTTCTCCTGATGGTAAAAAAGCTATTTACTCAGTTCGTACTACCGAACAGTCGGAAGAAAATAAGCTTGAATATGATTACCGCTCGCATCTTTACCTAACCGATTTTCAAACTACCAAACAAATTACTCGTGGTACAGAAAGTGTAGGAAGTGCTGTTTGGTCGCCAGATAGTAAGCAAATTGCTTTTGCTAGAAATGTAAAAGGCAAATCGCAGATTTTTATAATGCCTCTTGATGGTGGCGAGGCATTCCAACTTACTGATGTAAAATACGGTGCATCAAACCCTAATTGGTCGAAAGATGGTTCAAAAATCTCGTTCAGTGTAGGGCTTTCTCTTTCAGAACTTGTAAAAGATACACTTCTTAATCCTACGAAAAGCCTTCCAGCTTGGTCTTTAGAAAAACCAGGTTTTGCGAAAAACGAATTTTTAAAGCCTTCAAAAGGTGTAAAACCAAACCCTGATGGAACTATTGAAGAAATTAGAGCTTATTTAGAGAAAGATGTTGAAGATAAAAAAGCAAAAGTAATCAATCGTCTGAATTTCCAAGGAGAAGCTACGACTCAACCCGAACTCAATTTTTCACATATCTACGTAATTGATGCTCGTGAAGGTGCAAAACCAATGCCTGTAACCGCTGGTTTTAATAGTTTTGGCGGTGGTGCGTGGCTTCCAGATGGCAGATTAGCTTTTGTAACAGCTCTTGATTCTCTACAACACCCAGACCGCGAACAAGACAACAAAGTATCGTTAATGAATGCCAATGGCTCAAACCGCAAAGTGATTTTATCTGAAAAAGGCAAATCTTTTGGCGGTGTTTCTTTTTCCCCCGATGGGCAAAGTATGGTTTATACTAAATCGAATTCACAAGGTGTGAATATTGGAGAACTCTTTTTAGCGAAAGCTGATGGTTCTAATTCACAACTTATTAAATTTGACCGCTCGGTTAGTGGACTTACTTGGTCGAAAGATTTGAAATATGTTTACTTTACTGCTCAATCGAATGGTGGACAACCTATTTATAGAATTGATGTAAATAGCAAAAAGGTTGAACAATTGACTGATTTCGATTCTGGTATTCTTGGCTTCGACCTTTCTGCTGATAAAATCATTTATTCAAAAACTGAAGTTGCCAATCCAAATGAACTTTATGTAGCAGATTTACAGATGAAAAACCCTGTAAAAATTACATCAATCAATGATTGGGTAAAAAATAAAGCTCTTAGTTTTCCAGAAAAACGTACTTATACCAACTCAAAGGGGCAAAAAATTGAATATTGGATAATGAAACCAAGCAATTTTGAGGCAGGAAAAAAATATCCACTTTTATTAAATATGCACGGAGGCCCAACTGCGATGTGGGGCCCTGGAGAGTTTTCGATGTGGCATGAGCATCAGTATTTTTGTTCACAAGGCTACGGTGTAGTTTACGCCAATCCACGCGGTTCAGGCGGTTATGGTTTAGAATTTATGCGTGCTAATATTAAAGATTGGGGAACTGGCCCAACAGAAGATGTATTGGCCGCTGCTACCGATGCAGCTAAAGCAGCATGGGTTGATACTGCTCGCCAAGTAATTACTGGCGGTTCTTACGCTGGTTATCTTACTGCTTGGATTGTTGCTCATGACCACCGCTTCAAAGCTGCATTTGCCCAACGTGGTGTTTATGACCTCACCACATTCTTAGGTGAAGGTAATGCGTGGCGTTTGATTCCAAGTTATTTTAATTATCCGTGGAATGATACGCAAGAAAAAGTATTAGAAAGTAACTCTCCTTATACATTCGTTGATAAAATTCGTACGCCATTGCTTATCAAGCACGGAGAAAATGACCTACGTACAGGGGTAATTCAAAGCGAAATGATGTATAAATCAATGAAAATAATGGGCAAACAAGTAGAATACGTACGTATGCCGGGTGGAACCCATGAACTTTCTCGTTCGGGGAATGTTCGTCAACGCATTGACCGTATGCTTCGTATTTATGAGTTTTTTGAAAGATTTGTTGGAACGAAGTAATTCCCTTCGGCTTCGCTCAGGGAACGGAGACTAAAAAGACAAAAAAAGCCGAGGCAAGACCTCGGCTTTTTATTACTACACTTACCTAAACCCTAAAACTCCATAGGTACGCTCACACTCGTCGTATCCCAGGAAATGGTTAAAGTCTTATCATCAGTAGTGATTGTTAATTTTTCCACTACATCACTTAATTTCTTTACAGGAACAGTTACTTCTGCAACATTTTTATCTTTGATTTTCTCGTAACCGTAAGCACCCCACTGTTTCAATTCGCTATTAAGAATGATTGTCCATTCTTTTTCACCTAATTTCGAGAATAATGAATACGTACCAGCTTTAACTGATTTTCCTCCAAACTTCACATCTTTCTTAAAAGTAATTTCGGTAGCTTCATTGGCACCTGTACGCCATACAGTTCCGAACTTCTCTAAACCGCCAAAAACTACACGACCTTTTTTAGATGGTTGACCATACGACACTTTTACGTTAGTACTTTCAGCTGAAACTCTTGGGCTAGCTTGTCCAATTGCTAAAGTGCTGATTGTAAGCATTAAGGAGAAAAAGAATAATACTTTTTTCATATAAGTTATTAAGATTGAAAATTAGTTGATTTATTTCTATTAACGTGAAAACTTGTCTTTTAGTTTGAATAGTTTATAATATTTATATTAAGCGGTTATTCTTTTACTCGCTCTGCAAAAATCTTAGCCATTTCTCGTGGATTAGTTGGTTCAGGATTAATTTTATCCGATTCTACTAATCCATCTCTTAAACGAATAATACGGTGAGAATATTTGGCAATATCTTCTTCGTGAGTTACCATTACGATGGTGTTTCCTTTTGAGTAAAGTTGGTCGAAAAGCTCCATAATTTCGTACGAAGTTTTGGTATCTAAGTTTCCCGTTGGCTCATCGGCTAATAAAATACTTGGGTCGTTTACCAATGCACGGGCAATGGCTACGCGTTGGCGTTGTCCACCCGAAAGTTCGTTGGGTCGGTGATGTGCACGATTATCTAAACCTACATTTTTTAATGCCAACATGGCTTTTTCCGTACGCTGAGATTTGGTATAACCTGCATAAATGAGTGGTAATGCCACATTTTCAAGAGCAGATTGGCGTGGAAGTAGGTTAAAGGTTTGGAATACAAAGCCAATTTCCTTGTTTCTAACCTCCGCCAATTCGTTTTCTGACATTCGGCTTACATCATTATTGTTCAGAATATATCTACCTCCTGTAGGCGAATCTAAGCAACCAATAATATTCATGAGTGTTGATTTCCCAGAACCTGATGGCCCCATAAATGCCACATATTCGCCTTTATCAACCGATATAGTTACCGATTTCAAGGCATCAATTATTTCGCTACCCATGATGTAGCGTTTTGAAATATTGGTGGTTTCGATAATTTTCATGAAGCCCTACCTTTTATGAAAGATTGATTGTTTCGTTAAATAAAAAGCCCCCAAAGAGGATTGAGGGCTAAATTACAGAATCATTTAAAATCGTCGTTTGTTTTTTCCATCAATGCTTTTTGGGCTTGATAGATGGAAAGAAATGCTTGGTAATCGGTAGGAGGACTTAGTTGCTGAACTTTACTGAGGCCATCTCCGGCATAGTCTTTCATACCAATTTTCAACGATTGTAGCGTGTATAACTTCCACAGTTCTACGGAGTTATCGTTTACTTCAACTGCCCTGAAAATTGCCTGATAGGCTTCATTCGGCTTTTTTAGCTTTTCATTATAAAATTCTATATAATTTCTCAAGACTATCGAATTGAGCGGCATTTGAGCTAAAACTTTATCATAATGCTCTTTTGTTGCTTGAGTATTTTGCTTAAGCGAATTTACTAATTCATTACCTTGGTCTTCTTGAAATTCGGCGAGTGTTTTTTGATAATCCTGCTGTTGAAGGAGCTGTACCGAAGATATATCACTAGCACGGTTTAGGTACGAAAGGGCTTTATCATAAATACCCTGTTGTAAAAACCACATTCCCACTACTTGATTATAAAGAGGTTTGTGTTTGGTTGAATCGTTGGCCAGAACTGCTAATTGCTTTATTCCTTCTAGTTTGTTTTCGGCATAGTAATTTCTACAAGAAATAGCAAATTCTAAATCTTCAAAATAAGAATTATTCAACTCTTTCTTTTGAATATTTTGTAGTTCTTTCGTGCTATAACTAAACTGATAATTATTGAATGTAGAAAGATTATAAAGTAAAGCAAACTGACTCACATTCAACAATGAATCTTTTGTTAGATTAAGATTCGTAGCAGCTACTCGCTTTGAGAGCTTATCAAATGCCGCACGATTAGCTCTCAAACTTGTATAAGTAGTAGTATTATTTTCAAATTTCAATACTTTCAAATCTTCGGTGGTGTTGGCTTTATATTTTAACTGATAAGCCAGTAAATTAGATTCTGTCAATTCGCAATTTTCACAGTGCTCTTTAGCTAGGTTCAAATAGTAAAAGGTCGAATCAATCACTTTTGTTTTTTCATACAACTGTGCTAAGTTCGTAAGAATAGCCTCATTTGTTGGAAATTTACTTACCCCTTCTCTTAAAGTAAAGAGTGCGTCAAAGAACATATCTTTTTCCTGCAATACCTTACTCAAACCTACATACGCAAACGCACTTGCATTTTTTTCCAAAGCATTTTTCAGAAAAACACCAGTATTTTCTTTATCGTTGTTCTTTTGAGCTAATGAAGCTAAAGCATAATTTGATTTATGATTACGAATATCGAAGTGTAAGGCTTCTTTGTAAAATGTTTCAGCAGCTTGTAAATCATCAGTAGCTAAATAATAATCAGCAATTGCATTATAATAACCAGCTTTTGCTTGAAAGAAATTATTATAATTCTTAAATGAAATAAGCATGAAAACACCGATAGCAGCAGCCAACCTAAAAAGCATCAGTTCATAAAACTTAGGTTTGTAGATAACCTTATGTACTTCTAAACCTTTTTGTAGTGGCTGGATGAAATTTATAAGGATATAAAAAACAAAGCAAATGCCCATTGATAAATGTGCATAAGAGATAAAATCTTCAAATGCTTCGATGAGTGGGTCGTTGGCTGTTGCATAGGCAAAAGTAAGCATAAGTGTGGTGATAATAGCTAAACCTAAATATAACCATGCTGTAATGGTGCGAAAATTAAACCAATTAGCTTGTTCGGTATATTCTCTAAAACCCCAGATAGCCAAAAGCATGGAAATACCATACAACACCAATGGACTTATCGAAATAATATTCCAATCTATATATTGAGATTTTTCGAGATAGATAAGCAATACATTAAGTAAGTAGATACTTGAGATAGTTAAAAATGAAGGTAAATGATTGCGATTTTTCACGCCCGCATTAGATACAACCCAAACTAAAGCTGCTATGATTTCGTGAGAAATAAACAGTATAAAAATAACCGAAAATACAATTGCGGAAAGTAAACCATAGGAAACAATCGCCAATGCAGGCTGCTGCACCTTACTTGTTATACCAATACCGATTGCTACTAATACAATTAAGGCCGAAAAACTCCCAAAACGTCTGAGGGCGTTTGTACTTGGAGCATAATTATTAAAATAGAATGATAAACCTGCCAATAATGCAAAAGCCACTAAAAATGGCCACTGATTAGTTGCTTGAAAAATAATTTCAAGATGAATTGTTATTAACATTCCAGCCAAAGCAACCATTCCTCCTAAAAACCAATATCGACTCATCGTTGAAAACGCTGTGAGCAATAAAGCTAAACCCAAGCCTAAGCCAAATGCCATTGCATAATTGGCCCAATAATTGACATCCATTGTTGAGGCCAAAAACCTTTCTTTAACAATATATGCGTTTCCATTGACAACAAATCGGAGTTTGCCATCTGAGAAGGTATCAATCGCTGCGGGAATTTCATCGAGCTCACTTAGTATATCCCAATGAATGACATTTTCTAAACCTCGAAACCAAGTGAATGAAAGATATAAGATACAAACAGCAAGAATTGAAAGAATTATACTAAAGCTAATTTGTTCGTTTTTAGGCCAATTTCGCCAAAAAATGAGTTTTTGCATAAATACATTTAGAGTTTTCCACGTGAAACACCTACTTATCCACAGCTTTTACACATTTGCTGTAAATATTTGAGCCGTGAAGATAACGTAAAAACATTGTTTGATTATATTTGCGGTTCTAAAAAACTAAACACCTCAAAGCAATGACACTTCATAAGGAAGGAACAGGCACTATTTCACTTACAATTATCGGACTATTGGCAGCCAATGCCGCACTAAGATATTTTTTACCCGAACAAGAAATTCTTCATACTTTACTACTTGTAGTAAGTATGTTTTTATTTGTAATTGTCGTTCAGTTTTTCCGTAAACCGACACGCGTTACACCTAAAAATTCAAAACACGTAATTGCCCCGGCTGATGGCAAAGTAGTAGTAATAGAAGAAGTAGTAGAAACTGAATATTTCAAGGGCCCACGCCGTCAGGTTTCTATTTTCATGTCGCCACTTAACGTGCATATAAACTTTAATCCTATTTCGGGTATTGTTTCTTATGCCAAATACCATGCAGGAAAATACTTAGTTGCTTGGCATCCAAAATCAAGTACAGAAAACGAACGCACGACAATCGTCGTGAAACACGAAAATGGAACGGAAGTTTTATTCCGTCAGATTGCTGGAGCTTTGGCTCGTAGAATTTGCTGGTATGTAAAAGAGGGACAAGCGGTTGAACAAGGCTCAGAATTTGGTTTTATTAAATTTGGTTCAAGAATTGATATTTTCTTACCACTTGACGCCAAAATTTTGGTAAATATTGATGACAAGCCCGTAGGCGGCGAAACGGTCATCGCAGAATTAGTGTAGGACAGGTTTTTAACCTGTCTTTTTTTCTTATTCTTTTTATCAACGATGTAATTATTGACAGGTTAAAAGCCTGTCCTCTACATGCGGCGATGGCAGAACACAACGAAACAGGAAGTAAAGCCGAAGCAATGGCTGTTGGCTATCTACAAAAGAAAGGTTACGAAATACTTGACCAAAATTATGCTCACGGCAAGGGAGAAATTGATATTATTGCCTTAAAAGATAATTGGTTGGTTTTTGTTGAAGTAAGAGCTCGCTCTGAGGTCGCACATGGGTTTCCTGAACAGACTATTTCAAAAGCAAAAGCGAATTTAATTATTAAAACTGCTGAAAATTATATCTATCAAAACAACTGGCATGGACACGTACGTTTCGATATTATTGCAATTACCGTAGGCAAATATTTCGAGATTGCTCACTTTGAAGATGCATTTTTCTAAAAATACTCCTTATACAAGACTTTCGCTTGTAAGTTTATATCGTTCAAACAGCACAAAACCAATGGAAGAAATAAAATACCGTTGTTTGTATTTAACAAACAACGGTAAACATCATTAACAATTTTTATCATTAATGTCGCAGGCTTCACCAACAGCCTCAACAGGTTTCATTTCAGCTGATACTTTATTGAGTGTATCTAAGAACACACTGGTCGGTTGTGCCCCGCTAATACCATACTTTTTATTAATAATAAAGAACGGAACACTCGAAATACCCAAATTCTGAAAATGCTTAATTTCTTGTATAACGTTATAAGAAATTTCTTCGCTGCTTAAAACACCTTCTGTTTTCTCTTTCGTCCATCCAAACTCTTCCATAATAGCCACTACTTGTTGGGTATTCGTAAAATCTACGCCATCAGTAAAGTATGCTTTGAAAAAACGTTCTTCCAGTTCATTCTGAAAACCTTCTTCATGAGCAATATGTAAGATTTTGTGTAAAGGAATTGTATTCATCACCTTCGGCATTTTATCAAACTTGAATTGAATACCCGCTTGCTGCCCAACACCAACTACACGCTCAAACATAGGTTCAATTCTCTCTTTACTTCCGAATTTATTGATGAAGTATGTTTCTCTATCTAAACCCTCCATTGGAATTGTTGGGTCGAGTTGAAATGGATGCCAAGTAATCTCTACTGGCTGGCTATCAAAATTTTCAAGTGCTTTTTCTAAATGTTTTTTTCCAATATAACACCACGGACAAGCAACATCCGAAACAATATCTATTTGCAATGCTTTTTTAGTCATACTCTATTCTTAATTTTCAAATAAAACCTACGTAGAAAAAATTTGGTTCAAAAAAAAGGATTCGAATAATCGAACCCTCTTGTAAATTACTAAAGTCTTAGAAAAAATGCTCAATGGGCTTCGACTATTACACAAACTCCTTCCCTTTCACTCCTGCCGACGCCACAAACTCCTTCACTTTTTGTTCATCATCTTTCTTACAAATCATCAAAACATTGTCATATTCTGCCACAATATAACCATCTAAGCCATTAACAACCACCAAGCGGTCTTTAGGGGTTTTTATGATACAATTTTTGGTATTATAAAGCATTGTATGGGCATCAATCGCATTCTCATTTTCATCTTTATCTGAAATTTCATACAATGACTTCCAAGTTCCTAAATCTGACCAACCGATATCCGATAATACCACAAAAACATTCTCAGCACGTTCCATAATACCATTATCAATTGAGATATTCTTGCACTGAGGATACGCCCTATTCAATGATTCTTCTTCTCTTTCTGAATAAAAATCTCCTTTTATTTCTTCAAAGGCCTCAGCCATTTCAGGTAAAAACGCCTCAAAACACTTTTTAATAGCATTTACATTCCAAATGAAAATACCAGCATTCCAAACAAATTCGCCGCTTTCAACAAACTTAACCGCCCATTCAAGATTTGGCTTTTCGGTGAAAGTTACCACTCGTTTAATATCACCTTCCGATTCTAAAAATTGGATATAACCATAACCTGTATCTGGACGAGTTGGAGTAATACCCAAAGTAACTAGTACATCGTTTTTAGCCGAGAAATGCAACGCAATACTAATACGTTTGCGAAACTCCTCCTCTTTCAGGATAATATGGTCGGCAGGGGCAACTACAATGTTGGCTTCAGGATTTTTAGCTCCAATCTTGTAGCAGGCATAAGCTATACAAGGAGCAGTATTTCGGCGACTTGGCTCAAGTAGAATTTGGTCATCGCTCAAATACGGTAATTGCTGCTTGGTTATATCGTAATATTCTTTGCTCGTAACAATGTAAATGTTTTCTTTCGGACAAATCCCGTCAAAACGCTCAACCGTTTGTTGAATCATTGTTTTGCCAATACCCAATACATCATGAAATTGTTTGGGGTTGGTTGTTCGGCTAAATGGCCAGAATCTCGTTCCAACTCCACCAGCCATAATAACTACATAATTGTTTGCAGGATTATTTTTTTGGGTATCTGTTTGTTGCATTTCTAATGAATTGTCTTTGTTATAATTTTTGTAAATAGCTAACCACTATGGCTTTGTGGTATTTTTTAAAAAGCTTTCCAAACGTAAAGCTACATTTTCTCTGATATTCATCCAAAAAAGATTTATATCAGCTATGTGCCATACCTTCATATTTATAAATATACGACCTTTGATATATGGTTTATTTATCCATAAAACACCTTTATGATTTTGTGCATCGGCAGCTTGCTCTACAAATGTAAACTTATAGCCAACCCCTCCTTTATTTAGTTCTTTAGGGGCAAAATCTTCATCTAAACGCCATGTAAGAGGGTTTGTACTTACAGATGTACTTAGGCCATCTTCGTAATATTTGGGCAGGAAATCTCTAGCAAAAGTATTCCATGAAACAAATCCTCCTATTTCTTCTGCCGATTTACTTGCTTGAATATTTTCAAAAGTATTAGGTTGCGTAGCAATACCGATGAGATAAGCCTCAACTAATTGTTTTTGTAATGGCTTCCCATCAAAAAACTCTTTCAGTAATCTTTTTGCATGAATAGTTCCCTGACTATGAGACGCAATAATAATTGGGCGACCTTGATTCCAATTTTTTAAATAATATTCAAAAGCTGCCTTAATATCGGTGTAGGCCAAATCAAGGGCTTGTTTTTTATCATCTTGATTGGGTGTCAGAAAAGTGTAGTAGTGTGCCTGACGATAACGAGGTGCATATACTTTTCCAGAACCATTGAAAGCTGAGGCTTGATTTAAAATGGTTGAATTATCTGTTTTTTCATTCAATTCTACATCATTTACATCTCCATTCCATTCATATTGGTTACGAGGTTTATAGGTAAATGTAGTAGGATGTAAAAAGAATACATCTGCTTTAGCTTCAGTTTGATTTTCGTTTACATATAAACCGTTCGGAATTCTATCGGCGGGGTCATTTTTTGTTGGCAAGGCAGCCCACGCATCATTCTGAGCATAATTAGGGGCTGGGGGCACATTTTTAGCATCAAAATGAGTAGATAAAATAGCGTTTTTTTGAGCTTGAGTCTCAAACAAAAACGTACAGAGTGAATAAAATATTACTAGAAAAATTGTCTTTTGCATTGGATATAACTATTTTTCGTTAAAATTGTATGATTTTAATACAAACTACCAATAGTATGCTTGCATATTATTATTTTCTTTTCTATGTTTGACACAAAATTACGTTTTGTTAACCACTAACCAAATATTCTATATGTACAAACTTTCCGTAAAAAATTGTTTGCTCGGAATTTGCTGCTTTCTCATAACACAGCTCTCGTTTGCTCAAACAAAAGTGTCTGGGACGGTTACCGATGCTACCACTAAAGAACCACTTATTGGGGTAAGTGTTCAGGTAAAAGGTAAAGTGATTGGAACAATCACAAACTCAAAAGGTGAGTTTTCTTTTAATGTATCAACTCCTCCGCCATTTACAATAGTTATTACTTCAGTTGGCTACGAATCTCAAGAAATGAGTGTATCGGGTAATAATGCAGCCATTAATGTTTCGCTGAAAGAACAAGCAATCATGGGTCAAGAAGTTGTTGTAGCTGCTTCAAGGGTTGAAGAATCTGTAATGAAATCACCTGTAACAGTTGAGAAATTAGATATTCGAAGTATCAAAGAAGCTCCAGCTCCATCTTTTTATGACGCCCTTTCAAACATGAAAGGTATTGACATGACTACGCAAGGTTTACTTTTTAAATCTGTAAATATGCGTGGTTTTGGTGCTACTGGTAACCCTCGTACCGTACAAATGATTGATGGTATGGATAACCAAGCTCCTGGCTTAAACTTCCCAGTTGATAATATCGTTGGTATGCCTGAGCTAGATGTTGAAAGCGTTGAAATTCTTCCAGGTGCGGCTTCGGCCCTTTATGGCCCAAATGCCATCAATGGTTTGATTTTGATGAATAGCAAAAGCCCATTCTTGTACCAAGGTGCAAGTGCAACGGTAAAGACTGGCGTAATGAGTGCAAGTAATAGAGATGTGAAGACAACTCCTTTTTATGACTTCTCGTTTCGTTATGCTAAAGCTTCAAAAGACAACAAATTCGCCTACAAAGTAAACTTAGCGTACATAACAGCTAAAGACTGGCAAGCAAATGACTACTCTAACTTAAACGTTGGTGGTTCGGCTGACCCTACTCGTTTTGCAGGAGCCGACACTGACTATGATGGTGTAAACACTTATGGTGATGAAACAAGAAGAGTTGTTTCTGGTGTTCCAGTAACTCGTACTGGTCTTTTAGAAAAAGATTTAGTAGATTATAACACAAAATCTTTTAAAACAAATATTGCTCTTCACTATCGTATCAATGAAAAAGTTGAGGCTGTTGGTCAAGTTAACTATGGTTTCGGTACTACTGTTTACACAGGTACTGGCCGTTATGCACTTCGTAACTTCAATCTTACACAAGCTAAACTCGAACTTCGTGGTGATAACTTTACCTTAAGAGGTTATACTACTCAAGAGCGTTCGGGTGATTCTTACACTGCTGGTTTAGTTGCTTTAGCTATGCAAAGAGCCGTTAAGACTGATGACCAGTGGTTTGCTGCTTACAAATCAGAATACGACAAATCTAAAGACCCAATTGCGGCAAGAAAAGCGGCGGATGCTGGCATGCCAACTCCTGGTACTGCGGCATTCCAAACAGCTTTAGACAATGCACGTAATGCGTCTATCAACACTGGTGGTGGTGGTTTCTTAGATAAAACTAACCTTTATCATGCAGAAGGCATTTATAACTTCAAAAATCAAATCAAATTTATGGAGTTATTGGGTGGAGCTAACTTCCGCCAATACCAATTGCGTTCAAACGGTACATTATTCTCTGATACAAAAGAAGGCCGTAATGGAACTATTCCGATTAACGAATATGGTGCTTTCTTACAAGCTGCTAAAAGCTTATTTAAAGACCACTTGAAACTTTCGGGTTCATTACGCTACGATAAGAGTAAAAACTTTGATGGATTCTTTACACCACGTTTATCAGCTGTTGCTTCGTTTGGACAACATAACATTCGTGCGTCATTCCAAACAGGTTACCGTATTCCTACTACTCAAAACCAATACATCGACCTAGCTACGCCACTAGGCATTTTGATTGGTGCAACTCCAGAATTTGACGCAAGATATGGCCTTGCTTCTGGTATTAACCGTGCAACTTTGGTTGATTTCTCAGCAAATCCATCAAAATATATCACAGCCGATGTATTAGCTAAAGCTCAAGCTTATGCAACTGCAGCCGTTACTGCACAAGCAACACCTGCTATCACTGCGGGAGTTACAGCCGCTATTACGCAGCAAGTTACAGCTGGGGTTACACAACAAGTTAACTCAATTGTTACACAACAAGTAACTGCTGGTGTTACAGCTGCCGTAACCCAACAAATTACATCTGCCGTAACAGCACAAGTAAATGCTGCAGTTGCCGCTGGAACATTAGCTGCCGAACAAGCTGCTGCTGCTATCCAAGCAGGGATTGCTTCTCAATTGGCCCTTCCTGCTACTCAATCAGCTATTCAAGCTGGAGTCGCTCAGCAAATTGCACTTCCTGCAACGCAAGCAACAATCCAAAGCAATATTCAAGCAGGTGTAAGTGCTACTTTACCAGGTGCACTTGCTGCTAACTTCCAACCAGCTTTCAATGCTGAGTTAGCAAAAGCTCTTGCTGCAAATGTACCGGGAGTTACTGCACAAGTTGCTCCAGCATTTGGATTGGCAGCATTACCTAAATACCAAGCGAAAAAGTTAGTTCCTGAAAAAATCGAATCGTATGAAATTGGTTACAAAGGCTTAATTGCTAAAAAATTATTCATTGATTCTTATTTCTATACAAGTAAATACAGAAACTTCATCGGTGGAACTGTAATCGTGGTTCCAACTGCACCAGCAGCACCAGGTTTACCAATCGAATCAGGTATTGGTGCAGGTTTGTTGAAAGGATATTCTCGTGTATCAAATACAAGCGAAGATATCAGAGCAAATGGTTTTGCGATTAGTGCGAACTATTCTTTATCGAAAGGGTATAATGTTGGCTTGAATTTCGCTCAAAATAATCTTAAAGGATTTACTCCAACGCCTGACCAACAATATGCTGGTTTCAACACGCCTAAGAATCGCTATAACGTTAGCTTCGGAAAACGTTTGGGAAGTGGAGAGAAATTTGGTTTCAACGTAAACTTACGTCACCAAGACCAATTCACTTGGGAAGCAAGTTTTGTTCAACCATCTGATGCAACTCAGGCTTTATTTACAAATACAAAAGTGCCTGCAATTACAAACCTTGATGCACAAATCAGCCTTAAATTACCAAGCATGAAATCGGTATTGAAAATCGGTGGAACAAACATCGGTGGCAAACCATACATCCAAGCATTTGGTAGTGCGGCCGTTGGCACAATGTATTATGTAGCACTTTCATTCGATGAATTATCAAATAAATAATTCCCTGAAAACGTTTTTATTAATTTTCATAATTTTCTTTGGTTTAAGTCAGAAAAGAGCTTCCATTTGGAGGCTCTTTTTTTGTTTGCCCGAATCTTAGAATATTTATATAAATCGTATTACCTTTGTGGCAGTAAAAAATTATTCGTGTCAATAAGTGGGTAACTCGAAGGTTTTTAAGGGTAATTCTAGCATCTAATATGCTTACTTTTAATGTTTTTCTCGGTTATTCGTTATAAATTCCCCAAGACACATATATATAACTTATAAATCTTTGCTTCTCCTTGGGGGTGGAGAGCTTCTCGGAAAAATGGAAAAAATTAAAGTTGCAAATCCAGTTGTTGAGCTTGATGGCGACGAAATGACTCGTATCATTTGGCGTTTTATCAAAGAAAAATTGATTCTTCCTTACCTTGATGTTGATATCAAGTACTATGACCTTGGCATTGAGTACCGTGATGAAACCAACGACCAAGTAACTATTGATGCTGCAAATGCAATCAAAGAATACGGTGTTGGTATCAAGTGTGCCACTATTACACCTGACGAAGCTCGTGTTAAAGAATTCAACTTGAAACAAATGTGGAAATCACCTAATGGAACTATCCGTAATATCTTGGATGGTACTGTTTTCCGTGAGCCAATCGTTTGTCAAAACGTACCACGTTTAGTTTCTAACTGGACTTCACCAATTATCGTTGGGCGTCATGCTTTTGGTGACCAATACCGTGCAACTGATTTCGTTGTGAAAGGAGCAGGTAAATTAACCATGAAATTTGAAAGCGAAGACGGAACCATACAAGAATACGAAATCTACAACTACAAAGGTGGTGGTGTAGCAATGGGTATGCAATAACTGACGAATCAATCCGTGGTTTTGCACACTCTTGTTTCCAAGTTGCTTTGAACAAAAAATGGCCTCTTTATCTTTCTACAAAAAATACAATTTTGAAGAAATATGATGGTCGTTTCAAAGATATTTTCGAAGAAATCTACCAAGCAGATTACAAAGCTAAATTTGAAGCTGCTGGTATCGTTTACGAACACCGTCTAATTGACGACATGGTTGCTTCGGCATTGAAATGGAATGGTTCTTTCGTTTGGGCTTGTAAAAACTACGATGGTGACGTTCAGTCTGACTCAGTAGCACAAGGTTTTGGTTCGTTAGGCTTAATGACATCAGTATTAGTTACACCAAGTGGTGATGTAATGGAAGCTGAAGCAGCTCACGGAACCGTAACTCGCCACTACCGTGACCACCAAGCTGGTAAACCAACTTCAACTAACCCAATCGCTTCTATTTTTGCTTGGACTCGTGGTTTAGAGTTCCGTGGAAAGTTAGACAGCAACCAAGCTTTAGTTGATTTCTGCCAAGCACTTGAGCAAGTTTGTGTTGAGACTGTTGAATCTGGTAAAATGACTAAAGATTTAGCTGTTTGTATTCACGGAAATAAAGTGAACCACGGCGAGCACTATTTATATACAGAGGAATTCTTAGAAGCAATTGACCAAAACTTAAAGGTTAAATTAGCGGCAAAATAATAATAAACCCCTCTATAAAAACCCAGATGCCTCAACTGTAATGGTTGGGGCATTCTTTTTTCATAATACTTTTGGGCAAAGAATTTTAACACAAAACTTTAAATATTAGCTTTACTGCTTGTTAAACAGAAGTTTTTTCTATTTGCAAAATGTTCGGCAGACTTACTCCGAAAAAACTATTATCCGATAATAATTTTTTCATTAAATTCGCTCCAAAAAAGAAACTAACTTAAGATGAAAAAAAATATAAAGTGGGGAATTATCGGAGTTGGTAAAATTGCCGAGAAATTTGCCACCGACTTAAAGTCTGTTAAGAACGCTCAACTCCACGCAGTTGCATCCTCATCTTCGCTTGAAAGGGCACAGGATTTTGCCAATCGTTACAATGCCCCATTCGCTTACGATTCTTACGAAAATATCTTTCAAACGCCCGATTTAGATGCCATTTACATTGCAACGCCACATACTTCGCACGCAGACAATACTCTTTTATGCTTAAAACATAAAATACCAGTTTTATGTGAAAAACCTTTTGCCATGAATCTTAAACAGGTTCAAGAAATGGTTGAATCTGCCCGAAAAAATGATACTTTCTTAATGGAGGCCATGTGGACAAGATTTATTCCTGCCATTAATAAAACCTTAGAATTAATTAAAGAAGGGGCTATCGGACAAGTGAGAAATATTCAAGCAGATTTTGGATTCAATGCTCCTTTTTTACCCGAAAAAAGATTGTTAAATCCAAATCTTGGTGGCGGTGCTTTGCTTGATATTGGAATATATCCCGCTTATTTAAGCTTATTGATTTTAGGTTATCCTTCAGAAGTAAAAGCTATTAGCAATTTTGGCTCTACGGGAATTGACGAAACAACGAGCTTTATTTTGGATTTTAAAAATGAAGCAACAGCTAATTTAAGTTGTACGCTTAGGTCTCGAACACGTACAGAAGCCCTAATCTACGGAGAAAAGGGGTACATTCATATTGAAGGCCGTTTCATGGAAGCTAAAAAAATTACGCTTTATGTGACAGACCAAAAGCCAGTAAAATTTAATTTTCCAAGAAAAACCTTTGGCTATAATTTTGAAATCGAAGAAGTGAATGAATGTTTGAGAGCAGGAAAGAAAGAAAGTGATAAAATGCCGCTTACTATGAGTGTGAAGCTAATCAGCTTATTAGATGAGATTCGAGAAAAGGCTGGAATTTTTTATGATGGAATTGATTAATGAAGTTTAAAATAAAAAGAGACGCTGCCTTCGACTATGCTCAGGTAGCGTCTCTTTTTTATCAAAATCAATTAATATTGCTCAATAGAAGCAAAGAAAAATGCACCTTCGATAGCAGCGTTTTCATCTGAGTCTGAACCGTGAATAGCATTCTCGCCCATTGATTTAGCATATTTCTTACGAATTGTTCCTTCTTCTGCATTCGCTGGATTTGTAGCACCAATCAAAGCACGGAAATCTGCTACGGCATTATCTTTTTCTAAAATCATCGGAACGATTGGTCCCGAAGACATCATTTCACATAATTCGCCATAGAAAGGTCTTTCTTTGTGTACTTCGTAGAATTTACCAGCTTGTGCTGCTGATAATTGTGTTTTTTTCATTGCCACGATTCTGAAACCAGCCGCCTCAATCATCGCCGTAATTCCCCCAATGTGGTTATCAGCCACTGCATGAGGTTTAATCATCGTGAAAGTTCTGTTACCTGCCATAATAAAATGTATTTGGTTTAAAATTTTAACAAAATTACTCATTTTTGGGCAGATTCAATCAAACCTTAAAAATCATTTTCTTTTTATCAAACCATAATAAGATTAAAAACCAAATGAAAAGATAAGTCAATGCTCCAGCCAAAGAAGCATCTTTAGGTTCGGCAAAAAATGGTTCTATCCAATGTCTATAAAGCCATTCTATTAAACCAGTATTGGGGGTTTCTACATTTTCTGGCTGGGCAATCTTAATCATATTCAAGGCTCTAGGAATGATTCCTGAAAAGAAAAACACCACCATTGGGTTTACGCCAAAGATTACAAAGGGTTTCGTCCATTTTTCAAAACCTAAAACATCAATGATGAAATATAAAACGCCCAATACCAACAAAGCCCAACCAGCTACATAAAGCACATAAGAGCTTGTCCAAAGAGCTTTATTGATTGGAAAATAATCATTCCATAAAAAACCAATCATTACACCTATTACACCCGCAGAAAGTAGATAGATGGCCTTTTTGTTTTTGGGAAAGTCATTAGTTAATAGCTTTCCTGTAAAAACGCCTGCCAAAGCGGTTCCGATAGCAGGAATAGTGCTTAAAATACCTTCGGGGTCCCATGTTTTAGAAACCGACCATAAATGCCCTGGAAGTAATAAATTATCAATCCAAGCGGCTAGGTTTGTGCCTTTTTCGAAATTGGCCGCCCCAAAATTAGGTACAGGAACTAAAGCCATTAAAGCCCAATAACCCAACAGACACACCAGTCCAACAACAATTTGAGTAGTTGTGTTGGTAGTGGCATATAGCACCGATACTATTAAATACACCATGGCAATTCGTTGCAAAACACCCGGAATTCGTACCGAAGCAAAATCTTCAATCCCGCTAAAACAGAGGGATATCATGAATACGAATAGGCCAACCGCTGCATAAAATTGTTTTTTCTTATCAAAATCTCCCAATAAAAGCACGGTGGCAATTCCTGTGAATACTAATCTTATGAGCATCAACGGCACTCCTTCAAGCGTTCCAAGGTGGATTTTTGAGAAAAAGTTAAGAAATAGCCCCAGCAAAAATATTCGTAATGCACGGGTAATTATTCTCTCAAAAGTATGGCTATCAAATCTCTTAACAGGACTTGAAAGAACAGTAGAAATACCTACAATGAACAAGAAAAACGGAAAAACTAAATCGGTTGGTGTGCATCCATGCCATTCAGCATGTTCGAGTGGAGCGTAAATATGACTCCAATCTCCGGGGTTATTTACAATAGTCATGAGCATGATAGTCATGCCTCTGAAAACGTCGATAGAAGTTAGGCGTTGTTTCATTAATGTTTAGCGTTTGTCGATTTTCTATAGTTAAGAAGTTATTATACGCAATTTTATTGAAAATTTAAGTAAAATTTGAATAAATTAGAAAATCAACAATGAAATAAATAGCAAACGATGTATGTTCCAAACTCTATAAAGATACTTGAAATGTTTTACGTAAACCCCTAATAAAGTTATATAAGACTACCGAAAAACCGGTCGAATAACTATCTGAATTTTATTTTTCAAATTCATCTGAATGCTTTTTTTAGATTTTTTGGTATAAATTTTGACTTATTTCCAGAAATTCTTGTAGCTTTGCGTTCTTAAAAATGAAGAGATACTCCTACATATCGCGTACTTTTGGACTTTTAATGTTCATGATGGTGATGCTGACGAGCGTTTTCGGAAAGCAGCTACCCAAACATCATGCACAAAATAATAAAGCCCCAAAAGAACAAAACGGCAATACCAAACCAACTGAAAACCAAACAGTTGTTAGCGAATTGTCGTTGGAGGTGGTTGTACCCAGCCATGCGTTCGACTTCACCCACGACGCAATCATTCTTCCTACTCCGCAAATTATTTATTTAGATATTGAAACAAAGGCAAAGGTTTTTACTAAACCTATCTTTGTTATTTCATATTTCGAAAACCTCTACGAGCATTTTATTGCTCCCAATGCCCCATAATTGGCGGTTATTGGGTTAATGATTACTTTCTACTCATATTCATTAACAATCTTCTCTTTTTTGTTAAGACAAAATAATCTTTGTTTTTACAAAATGATACAATTCTGAGAATTGTAATGCAATCAATCTGTATATTCTAAAATCATGTTTTCAAACTAACCCTCAAAACATGAAAATAATCCATAAATAGTCCTCCCATCGGGGGTTAGGGGGCATCAAAATAATGAGAAACAAAGGTGGTATAGTCGCTCTATTGGTGGCTTTTTTAGCAATTAGTGTTTACTTCTTGGCTCGTACTTGGAAGGCAAACGACATCAGAAAAGACGCAGAAGCGTATGCAACAGACAAATCAGGTAAAGTTGATTACACAAAAAAACAACGTTATTTAGATTCTCTTTGGAAACAACCCGTTTTCTTAGGAATGACTACAACTGAAGACCTAATGAAACAAGAATTAGGTTTAGGCCTTGACCTTCAAGGGGGTATGAGTGTTATTTTGGAGGTATCACCTACAGAAATCGTTCGTGCATTGGCAAATTCTCGTGACCCTAAAGTAGCCACGGCTATCTCTAAAGCACAAGAAAGAGCAGCTAATAGCAGTGCTAATTTTGTAGATTTATTTGCTGAAGAATTTAAGAAAGTAGCTCCTGATACAAAATTATCTAGTATTTTCTCAAATAGTTCAAATCGTGGTACACTAAGTTTGGAATCTTCTGATAGCCAAGTGATAAGTTATATCAAAAAAGAAGTTGATGGTGCTTTCGACCGTGCATTCCGCATTATCCAAACGCGTGTTGATAAATTTGGTGTTGCTAACCCTAACTTACAAAGACTTTCGGGAACTAACCGTATTCAAGTAGAATTGCCGGGTGTAGATAATCCTCAACGTGTTCGTAAACTCCTTTCTGGTGCTGCAAAATTAGAGTTTTGCGAAGTATATAGCATGCAAGAAATTGCTCCAGCGTTTGATGGTTTATCGGCTATCTTATTACAAATGGATGCTGAGGCAAAGGCTGCTGCGAAAACAGATTTAAATAAAATTGCAGGAAAAGGTGATAACGAAGCAGTAGCTACAAATGATACTTCAAAAAATAGTTTAGCAGCTAAATTGGCTGGGGGAAGCAAAACAGATACTTCGAAAAAGGATTCAACTGCTCTAGCTCAACGCCAATCAAATGCATTTAGTAATTTATTCGTTGGAACTGGATATGGCGTAGCAGTACGTGTGAAAGACACTTCACGTGTAAACCAAATCATGCGTCGTCCGGATGTTCAATCATTGTTCCCAGCTGATGCAAACTTTGTATATGATGTAAAACCACGTGCCAATGGTACAAACGCAAACGAAGATATTGTTGATATTTACTTTGTTAAAGATTTAGGTAAAGCTCCATTAGAAGGAGATGTTGTAACTAACGCTACTCAAGACTTCGATGAAAGAGGAAAGCCAGCAGTAGAAATGCAAATGAATGCTGAAGGTGCAAGAAAATGGAAAGCATTAACAGCTGCAAACGTAGGCCGTCAGGTTGCTATTATCCTTGATAACTTTGTTTATTCTGCTCCAGTTGTTAATGGTGAAATTGGCGGTGGTCGCTCGAGCATAAGTGGAAACTTCACTGTTGAAGAGGCTCTTGACCTTGCAAACGTATTGAAGGCTGGTAAACTTCCTGCCCCAACAAATGTAATTTCAGAAGATATCGTAGGTGCAACCGTAGGTTCGGAAGCCGCTCGTGCAGGTATTCTTTCTTCAATTATTGGCGTATTATTTGTATTAGCTTTCGTAATGATTTATTACAACAAAGCTGGTTTGATTGCCAATATTGCCCTTATTGTAAACTTATTCCTATTATTAGGTGTAATGGCTTCATTTGGTGCAACACTTACCCTACCAGGTATCGCAGGTTTAGTATTATCAGTAGGTATGTCAGTCGATGCCAACGTATTGATTTATGAGCGTATCAAAGAAGAATTAGCTTTAGGTAAGACATTTGCTACGGCTGTTCGTGATGGTTTCCAAAATGCAATGTCATCAATTATTGACTCAAACGTTACTACGCTCATTACCGGTGCGGTATTATTTATCTTTGGTTCAGGCTTAATTCTTGGTTTCGCTACTACGCTCTTAATTGGTATTTTTACTTCTTTATTCTCCGCTATTTTTGTATCAAGATTATTATTTGAATACTACATTGGTAAAGGAAAAACAGTATCATTCTACACGAAATTTACTGAGAAACTATTCAAAGACTCACAATTCGATTTCGTTTCTAAGCGTAAGTTATATTACACTATCTCAAGTGCCATTATCATTGCGGGTATTGTTTCGATATTCTTTAAAGGCTTTGGTTTAGGTGTTGACTTCCTAGGTGGTCGTACATATGTAGCAAAATTTGAAAAAAGTGTAAACACAGAAGAAATTGATGCTGCCTTAAAAGGAACATTTGAAGGACAAGCCATCGAAGTAAAAACTTTTGGTGGATTCGACCAAGTAAAAATTACAACTCCTTACAAAATTGAGAATACAAACCCTGAGGTTGAAAAACAAATCGAAAGTAATGTAAACAATGCATTGGCTAACGTAAATGGTAATAAAGGTAAAGTTACAAGCTCCTCTAAAGTTGGACCAACCATTGCAAACGACGCCATTGGTGGTGCATTAAAGGCTATATTACTTTCAATTGCATTGGTATTTGTCTATATATACGTACGTTTCCGTAGCTTAGCATTCGGTTATGGGGCATTAGTGGCGTTGTTCCACGACGTGGCAATTATCCTCGGTATTTTCTCAATTTTCCGTGGCTTCCTTCCATTCTCACTTGATGTTGACCAAGCATTTGTAGGTGCGGTATTAACAATTATGGGTTACTCAATGAACGATACCGTAGTAGTATTTGACCGTGTACGTGAATATTTACGCGAAAAACGCGGCGTAAGAGAAGATATTCCTACAGTAATTAACAACGCCTTAAATAGTACATTGAGCCGTACGGCGGTTACTGGTTTCTCTACATTAATCGTACTTTTAGTATTATTGATTTTTGGTGGTGAAACTATCCGTGGCTTCGTATTTGCGATGTTCGTTGGGGTAATCGTTGGTACATATTCTTCATTGTTCGTAGCCACACCAATCGTTGTTGATGCGATGCAACGTGATATTAAAAATGAAGATGCGAAATTAGCGGTAGTACCTGCTGAAGCTGATTCAAAAAAAGGTAAAAAGGCTTAGTAATAGCTAATTTTTAGCATTTATCTACGCTCCCAATATATCTCAAAAAGATTATTGGGAGCGTTTTTTTTATCTTTTTTATTAAAAGATTATTATTTGCCCTTTTTTTCGCACTGATTTGTATTTGAATCACTATTTTCCTTTCAATAATTAGTTTAGTAGTATTTCAAAACAAAAAATTATTCTTAATATTATTGGTATTTTATTTGGATTTTTTTATACTTTTTTATGAAACATTAAATTTGCAATCTTTTTTACATAACATATCCCATAAAAAAGTCCGAAAAAATATTGCAATTTCCTACAAACCAGTACATTTGCACACTTTTTTACTAAATATCATATAATAATGAGCCACAATCACAAAAACCTAGATAGGGTTACGGCCGCAGGATTGCTTATTACACTTGGTATCATTTTTGGAGACATTGGAACATCTCCACTCTATGTAATGCAGGCCATTATTGGCAAAGAAAAGATTGATGAAGAAATAGTCTTTGGTTCGTTATCACTCATTTTTTGGACACTTACTTTACAAACTACACTTAAATATGTTATCTTGATTCTTAGAGCAGATAACAATGGTGAGGGAGGAATCTTTGCTCTTTATGCACTTGTAAGAAGACATGCCAAATGGTTAACGGTGCCGGCAATTATTGGTGGAAGTGCTTTGTTGGCCGATGGAATTATTACCCCACCTATTTCTGTTTCTTCAGCGATTGAAGGGTTACAGATTGTTTATCCCGAGATACAAACCATCCCAATCATCATTGGAATTATCACAACACTTTTTTTAGTACAAGCATTTGGTACTAATGTTGTTGGTAAGGCATTCGGGCCAATAATGTTTGTATGGTTTACGATGTTAGCTGTCCTTGGTATTCGACAAATTATAACAGACCCTGCCATATTTCAAGCTATTAACCCCTATCATGCTTATCGCTTACTATTCTTCCATAAAGATGGTTTTTGGTTATTAGGTTCGGTGTTTTTGTGTACAACAGGTGCGGAAGCTTTATATTCAGACCTTGGGCATTGTGGTCGTGGTAACATCAGAATTAGCTGGATTTATGTAAAGATTTGTTTATTACTTAATTATTTTGGGCAGGGCGTTTGGGCCATTTCTATGAATGGTCAGTATCTTGATGGTCGCAAACCTTTCTACCAACTGATGCCAGATTGGTTTTTGCTAATTGGTATTGGTATTGCTACGGCCGCAACCATTATTGCTAGTCAAGCTTTAATCACAGGCTCCTATACGCTTATTTCAGAGGCTATTCGTCTTACTTTTTGGCCAAAAGTTCGATTAAAATATCCTTCAGACCACAAAGGACAACTTTATATCAGAAGTATCAACTGGTTATTATGGGCTGGTTGTGTGGGCGTGGTTCTATATTTCAAGGAGTCTGCTAACATGGAGGCCGCCTATGGTCTAGCTATTACACTCACGATGTTAATGACTACCATTCTTGCTGCCTATTACCTTTACACCCATCGTTTCAATAAGTTTTGGATTGTAGCATTTTTAGTAGTTTATGTACTAATCGAAGGTGGTTTTTTAGCAGCCAATATGCTCAAGTTTTCGCATGGTGGATGGGTTTCTGTATTTATTGCGGCTGTCATTGCTATGATTATGATAATCTGGTATCGCTCAAATATTATCAAAAATCGTTTGACTGAATTTGTGAAGTTAGAAAAATATTTGGATGGCTTAAAAGAATTGAGTAAAGATGAATCTGTACAGAAATATTCTACTCATTTAGTGTATATGAGTAATGCCCATAGAGTATCTGAAATTGAATCGAAAGTGATGTATTCGATTTTCGAAAAACGCCCCAAACGTGCAGATATTTATTGGTTTATTCATGTTGATATTACCGATGAGCCTTATACTATGAAATACAAGGTTAATATCATTGAACCAGATGATGTCATTAAAGTAACTTTTAAACTTGGTTTCAGGGTTGAACAAAAAATTAACCTTTACTTTAGAAAAGTTATTGAAGAAATGGTGAAACGTAAGGAAGTAGATATCCGAAGCCGCTATGAATCATTACATAAACATAATGTTGTAGGTGATTTTAGATTTGTCGTTTTAGAAAGATACCTATCTAACGAAAATAAACTTCCTTTCTGGGAAAGGTTAACAATGGAGGCCTATTTCTTCATTAAAGGCTTTACGAACTCTGAAGATAAATGGTTTGGACTCGATACCAGTAATGTAAAGGTTGAGAAAGTTCCGCTTATTCTTCGTCCAATAGATAATATTTCACTCGAGAGAGAAGATTAATAAAAAGGGAGCCTTTCAGCTCCCTTTTTATTATTATATCAAACAGTCTTTCAATTTCACTTCAAAAACCAGCCAATCTAAATCATAATTAGCAATAAGTTCAATGCGACTATCTCGTCTATAAGCAATATATTGTATTGAAAATTCTCCATCTATTGCATTTATCAAAACCCAATCTTTACCTATTCGAAAAACACCTTTGGCACGTTCTACTCCTTGCATTGAACTGAAAAATTGACGGAGTTTTGGTAAACTAAAAACTTCTTCGGGCGAAAAAAGCCACCCACAACTATACATTCCTAGACCTTTACTTAGTTTTTTTACTGGTTTTCCGACCTCAGCTAATTCATTTTCTTCTTCATTATGATGGTGATGCTCATGCGTATGTGCTTGTGGAAAGGCTGATTTTCGGCCTTCAAATGGTTGTATATCAAGCCAATCAATATTTATTTCACCATTCGAAACTGAGTCTATCAACAATTTGGGCGGATACAGGTTTTCCGACCAAAGCTTAAACTTGCTTACCAATTCTTCCCCTGCAACATCAGCTTTATTAGCTACCAAAACATCGGCTAAATTTATTTGGTCTTGAAAGGTCTCATGGGCACGTACATTTGCATCTATCCATTTGCGTGGGTCAACCAAACAAATGGTGGCTCTTACTTCAAGAATGTCTCTTAGGTATTGGTTTTGTAATAAATCTAATATTTTTTCGGGATGCCCCATTCCTGTTGGCTCTATCAGAATTCGGTCTGGTTTTTGGCTACGTAAAAGGGTAGTGAGCGTAACCTGCATCGGTAAATTGGCAGTACAACAAATACAACCTCCAGCAACTTCTCTAATTGTCAGGTCATCTTTTTCTTCAATAGCTGTGTGGTCGATAGATACGGCACCAAATTCATTGATTATTACCGCCCAACGCTCGCCTGAGGGTTTATTGGCAAGAATATGCTTAATGGTAGTGGTTTTTCCTACTCCTAAGAAGCCTGTGATAATATTAACGGGTATTTTCATAAAATGAGGATTCTTTTTCGATATAAAATCAAAAGGAAGGCTTCGCTAATAGCGAAGCCTTCCTTAGAAATAACACCATTTATGCAAAAAAGTTTACTTAGCAGGCGTAAGGATAATATTTCGATATTCGATAGGGCCGTGGTCGCCTTGGAAAAAGATTGGACCTGGTTCGCCTTCATTACTATCTAAAGCTCCGCCCGTAATTCCTGGAATTTCGTTTTTATAAATAATCGTTTTGCCATTCAAAACAACCGTTACTAATCTTCCAACTAAGGTAATATCAAAACTTTGCCATTCGCCAGCACTTTTAGCTGGCATTTCGATTGGAGCAATAAAACCATAAATTGCACCTAATTGGTCTTTTAATGGTTCACGGCCCTTGCTATCGGTTACTTGTACTTCATAACGACCTCTGAGATAAACCCCACTATTACTACCTTCTGGGTATTTGAACTCTACATGTAATTTGAAGTCATTATAAGTTCCGATTGTGCGTAAGTTTGCCCCTGATTTTGGACTTTTCAGAATACCATTCTCTACAACCCATTGGTTTTCGCCACTTACGGCTTGCCAACCATCAAGGTTTTTTCCATTGAAAAGTTTGATAGGAGTGCCCCAAACTGGTGTTTTAGTACTATTTAACTTCGGTGCACGTACGCCTTCCCAACTCAACACTTCACCGCTTGGCGTATTCATAGTACCAGTAAGCTTGTCATTTTTCAAAACAGCCTCAACCACTAAATCTTTTTCGGCTCTATCCCATTGTGGCGGAATTGAGAAAGATATTTTATCATCCGCAAAATTGATGCGTGAAATTGGTCTGGCACTTCCACCATCTCCAACAAAATGACCATTTAAATATTTCTCTCCTGAATGACTTACTTCTAACCAAGATGGCATCTTTTTATTGCCTTTGGTAATTGTAATGTCCCAACGGCCTTCGATGCTCTTGATTGGAGCTAATTGTGCCATGAGAGAGTTGCTGATAAGGATTGCTCCTAAAAATTTTACAAAGTTTTGCTTCATGTTTGTTTTTGGTTGAATAAAATTTGGTTAAAATTGGATTGTAGCACAATTCTCCGAATTGTGAGTTACGCAAAACACAAGCGGAACGCCGCCCTTTCAGAAAATTGTGCTACAAAGTTACTTCTTCGTTTCTTCAAAACCCATTTCTTCGTACCATTCTTCAAATTCTTCTGGCGAAGCTGTTGGTTTCGGACTCGTTGCTCGACGTGAACGACGCTCCGATGCTTTGATTTCAAGGTCTTTTTCTACTTTTTCGCCATTGAGCTCGATGATAAGCTTATATTTTCCTGGGCGGAAATAAATTTTCTTATCATCGGCAAGCTCCAGTTTG
>NZ_LXHX01000068.1:0-1725 GCF_001649495.1 Emticicia sp. MM
AGAAAATTGTGCTACAAATTTACTTCTTCGTTTCTTCAAAACCCATTTCTTCGTACCATTCTTCAAATTCAGATGGCGAAGCTGTTGGTTTAGGACTCATGGCTCGGCGTGAACGACGCTCCGATGCTTTGATTTCAAGGTCTTTTTCTACTTTATCGCCATTGAGTTCGATGATAAGTTTATATTTTCCTGGGCGGAAATAAATCTTTTTATCATCGGCAAGTTCCAGTTTGATTTCTTTATCATCTTTTTTCTTTACCTCATTTAAGTATTTTTCGTATTCGCTTTTGGCAGCTACATCAATCGCTTGGTCGAAGTTTACGTTATTTAAACCCGCTTCGGCTTCATCCGAAATATTTTTTACAACTAATCCTTTGTCTGTCTGAATCTTGATTGTTGCTTTTCCTGCTGCTTTTGCATAGTAAGTGATGTTATACTTACGGTCTTCTGGCTCGGCATATTTATCAAACATTCTGCCCCACGACGCATTATAATTGATTGCAGGTAAATCATATATATGAATATTTTTGGCCAAAACCTCGTTACTCAATGCTTGCAAAGGCTTCACATCAGCTATATAAATCGAGCGTCCGTGCGTGCCGACAACCAATTCGTTTTCTCGTGGATGAATCACTAAATCGTGGATTGATACACTTGGCATTCCGTCGCCATTACCACGCATAAAAGTTTTGCCTTTATCCATTGAAATGTATAATCCGTTGTCCGTTCCGACATAAAGGATATTGGCATTTTTCGGGTCTTCTTTTACCACGTTGATTGGTTCGGCGGGTAAATCTGCACCGATTGCTTGCCAATTTTGGCCGTAATCGGTCGAAACAAACAAATATGGTTTGAAATGGTCGCCACGATAAGCGTTTAGTGAAGCATAAACCGTTCCTTCAGCGTGAGCCGAAACCGCAATGCCACTTACCCAAAGATTCGGTTTATCCATGATTTTGGTGAAAGTATAACCACCATCTTTAGTCACATAAATCAACCCATCATCTGATCCTGTGTAAATCAAACCAAATCTACTTGGCGATTCTTCGATGGTTGTGAGTGTTCCGAAAGGTACATCACCTTCTTTGCGGCCACGGGTTAAATCTCCCGAAAGAGTTTTGAAAGTATCGCCTTTATCAAAACTTCTATGAAATTTATTTGAACCGAAATAGATAATATCTTGATTGTGGCGTGAAATAGTAAGTGGAGACTCCCAGTTGAAACGGAAAGGAGCTTCGCCTAATTCACGTGGAACTTCTAATCTTTTGCGTTCGTTGGTTGCTTTATTGATTCTGAAATAATTACCAAACTGAAAACCTGCGTAAACCGTATTATTATCTCGGTAATCTACTTGTACTTGCATGCCATCACCACCGAGCAAAAATTTATAGCCATCGCCATTATCGAAAATGCCATAATTATAATCGAACGAATTAGTTGATGAACCAAACCAAACACCATTATCTTGCAAGCCACCATAGACATTGTAAGGTTTGGCCATATCGACCGAAACATGGTAAAGCTGCCCAACTGGAATTGAATTTGCCTTGAACCAAGTTTTACCATCATCGTAGGTAATGTTTATTCCTCCATCATTTCCGTTGATATAATGTTTCGGATTTTTAGGGTCGAACCATAAAGCGTGGTGGTCTGAGTGTACGTTTTCTCGTTCGATACTTTTGAAACTTTTACCACCATCTTCCGAACGCACGATTGGCACACCCA
>NZ_LXHX01000007.1:0-4310 GCF_001649495.1 Emticicia sp. MM
GTAGGCGTTATTCCCACATTTACGGTGATATTATTAGAAGCATTACTTGTACATTGCCCAACCTTACAAACTGCCGAATATGAGCTAGTATTTGTTGGCGTAACGGTAATGCTTGAAGTGGTAGCACCATTAGACCAAAGGATTGTGCCATTGCAGTTAGAAGCTGTAAGAGTTACTGATTGCCCCGCACAAATAGAAGTACTACTTGCCACAATTGTCGGAGGAGTAGTAGTTGTACCAACAGTTACAGTAATTATGTTTGATTTTCCACTTACGCAAGTCCCTTTTGTACAGGTTGCTGTGTAGCTGGTTGTTGTTGAAGGTGATACTGTTATAGCAGGAGTGGTTGCTCCTGTTGACCATTTGATTGTTCCGGTACAATTGTTAGCTGTCAGTGTAATATTTCCACCATTACAAATTTGATTTGTAGTTGAGTTAGAGGTAATCAGTGGTGCCGAAATAACGTTAACAACTACTTGAACAGGATTAGATTTACCACTAATACAGTTCTCATAAAGCTGGCATTGTGCTGTATAGGTAGTAGTTGATGTTGGGTTGACAGTTATTGCATTGCCAGTTTTTCCATCCGACCAAATAACAGTTCCGTTACAGCCGATTGCTTCGATTGATACACTTTCTCCTGCACATATATAAGGATTTGCACAAGCAATAAGTGGTGTAGTTGGATTACAAATAGCAACTTTGATTGATATATCTACATCATCGTCATCATCCTCGTTTTTATCAATGCCATTATTTGGTGTTGAATTAGGGTCTTTTTGGTCAGATTTTGTAACCTGAACCCAGTTTTTAATTGTTCCACTGGTGGCAGTTATTTTAGTCACAATTTGGAATGAAACAGTTTGACCAACTCCTATTTGGTTAAATTTAGCCACCACAGTATTACTAACTGTAGAAATAGCATCGCCACCCGAAGCACTCATTACCTGCAAACCAGCAGGTACAATATCAGTTACCTCTACATTTGTAGCATTTGAAGGGCCGTTATTTGTAATTTGAACAGTATATTTTATTTGTTCTCCTTGGGCAGGAGTAGTATTACTCACAAATTTTTCTAGACTTAAGTTAGCAAATTCTACAACTCCCTTAGGGGTAATAATAACTTTATCGTCATCATCTTCGTCAGTAGTTTTGCCGTTACCAGGTGTAGAATCAATATCTTTTTCTGTTGCTTTCGAAACCTGTGCAAAATTGGTCATTGCAGCAGAGCCTATAACCTTAGCTAAATAGGTTAAAGTAATAGTTTGATTTTTAGCGATATTTGAGATTGATGTGGTTAATACTCCCGCATTATTGGTAAAGAATGCACTTGAAACAAACTGTAAACCTGTTGGAAGTTCATCCATCACTTCAACATCAGTTGCTATCTCTGGGCCAGCATTGGTTACTTTAATGACAAAACTTATAATATCACCTACATTTGGTGTAGGATTATCAACAGATTTAATTAAACTTAGGTCAATTTGTTTATCACAACTTTTGGCAACTATCTTCAAAACAGTAGGATTACTATAACAGCCAGCACCAGATTTCTCAAATAAATAGTATGAACCAGCTCCAACTGCAGTAGGGGTTGATACTAGCGGCGAATTTGGGTTGGCATTAACGTGCCATTCGAAAGAGCCTCCAGGAGTTGTAGCACCATTTACTATATAATTATTTAGATTTATTGTTGTATTGTTACATATATCAAGAGCACATATACAACTTGGTGTCGCTGGGCGGGTATTTACTGTAACTACAACTGGCTGGCGAGTATTTAAACATCCTTCTGGAACATTTGTATATTCTGCATAATAAACTGTAGTTGTCGTTGGAAATACGGCATAATTAGTTCCGTTGTTAACTGTTGCAATTGCAGTACCACCAGTAGGAACTAAATACCACTTTATGTTTCCACCACCTGAAACAGTTCCTTTGATATAAGTGGTATCTCCTGAGCAAATATCACTATTCGAAGTGCTAACTATAAGTTCAGAGCACACAGAAGGAGTATATATGGCGGCATCAATCGTTGAATTGTCTTTTAATTCAGCTACTGAAGGGTCAATACTTATTTTTGAAGAATAACCTGTAGTTGGATTAAAGTCACTATCCTTGGTGTCGTCGCCAGCATTTGGCTTTGTCGAAATTTGACAATTAGCAGGTAGAGTACTTGCTATGATTCGAACTAAATAATTTCCTTTAGGGAGATTTGTAAATAAATAATAGCCATCCGAATTAGTAGTTGTTGTATTAATTAGACTGCTTGGATTACCATTAATGTCAGCTGTATAAAGGTCAACTTTTACTCCCTTCACACCTAATTCTCCAATATCTTGTAATCCGTTATTATTGGTGTCTTTCCAAACAAAATCTCCAATCGAACCAAGATTACTGAATAGTGCTCCATCTATATACAAAACGTTTTTTGTAGATATAATATCTATGACAATCTTATCCGATAGGCCTGTAGTAGGGTTAAAGTCGCTATCAATTGTATCATTTGCTCCAATATCTTGTTTAGAGGAAAGTTGTAAATTGGCTGGTATTGAGCTTGTCACAACTTTCACAACGTAAACCCCCGCTAGTAAATTATCAAATAAATATTTGCCATTCGCATCAGTTGTATCCGTTTTCATTGGAGAACCAAGCGGTAAACCAACATTATCCGCAGCATAAAGTTCAATGATAATACCACTTACACCTGCTTCTCCAGTATCTTGTAAACCATTATTGTTAGAGTCATTCCAAATAAAATCTCCAATCGAACCATAGCTTGCTTTAAAACCTGCATCAATAGTGGTATTATTACGGCCAATGTCATTAATTCCTAGTGATGTGTTAATAGAAATAGCATCGGTAGTGCCATCAGGATTAGAATCATTATCTTTAGTTTTGTCACTTCCTGCACCCTTAATGCTTACTTCCTTTCCAGTAGGAATCGCAAATTTAATTTTGTAGGTATTAGTTAATAAGCTATCAAATAGGTATTTACCTTGAGCATTAGTAATTGTAGAATCAAGCTTTACGCCAAGCGAATTAAGTAAATAGACTTTAATTCCTGATAATGGAGTATCGCTAATATTCTGAATACCATCTGCATTACTATCTGTAAATACATAGTCACCGATACTTCCGTAAGGTCCTTCGACAACTTGAATTGAGCAACACCCTAGTGCAGGACAGTTAGATACATTTGTTGTAAAACTAAAAACCCCTGGCCTTTTGATGGTCAGAGATGAATCTTGGTTTACAACTGCTACTGTCGAGCCAGATGTTATTTGGGTGCTTCCATTAAACCATTTAATGTTTGTTCCGTACCTGAAAGGGGCGGGAATAGAAACGGTATATTCTTCTCCCGGATACCAGTATAGTGGTACTGAAAAACATGTCGAAGCTATATCATCTTCATTGAGTTTTGAATTATTGGGAGTTGAATCAAAATCTGTTTGTCCATTGGCAGTTGAGAAAACTTCTGCTAGGTTGAAGAAAACACCTTGTTGAGTAACGGTGGCGTTAATTTCTAATTTAGTTGAATCACCGGCTGCTAAACTTGCTACACTCCACTTGCCAACTCCACTGAGAGCATTATAAGTGAAATTAAGTCCTCCTGTATGAGAATTTAAAACCGCACCATAAATAGGGAAATTATCTTGTACTACAATTGAGCTAGCCGTTGTTGGGCCTGCATTTTTCAACCAAAGTGTGTACTTAATACTTTCACCAACTGTAGGTAAAGATTTACTGATAGTTTGGCTAAGTGATAAGTCTATGGTTTGAGCTGATACCCCAATTATATTGAACAATACCAAAAAAATAAGTGTTGCAAAACCCTTGAAAAATGGATTTTGTTTACAGTCGTCACTTGCAGTTGAAATGGGAGTTAATGAAGGTATCCATTGATTCAACTTGGCATCAAATTGACTACCTAAGCAGTACATTTTGGTGCTTGAACTATTGTTGAAGGATAAGTTTTGCATAATAAATTCCTGATTTTGCACTAATTCAGTGACGATTTTTGTGTTATTTTTACTTTTTGGTAAATGGTACGTGTATGAAAAATACTCTTGCAAACTATTTTCTGAAAAGATATATTCGTCGCCTTTGTTCGTTTCAATTTGTTTAGATATCTCTTCTCTAGATTGACTACTTTTTGATTTGAAAAGTAGATTTATCATGCGGACAATTTTTTGTACAAATGCAAACACTTTTGTGCCTGTATTTGATTTGTTTAATCCATTCCACTTTAATTGAGCTTGGATTGCACGTTTTGTAAAATTGTATTTCATTGGCAAGTTTTTTACACG
>NZ_LXHX01000069.1:0-1143 GCF_001649495.1 Emticicia sp. MM
ACCCCAAACCTTCTCATCCGTAGTGAGACGCTCTATTCAGTTGAGCTACGCAGCCTATTTACTCTTTTCCCTTTTGGGACTGCAAAAGTACGACTTAAAAATGCTTTTGTCAAGCCTTTTATTATTTTTTTAATGAATTTATTTCATCTAAATCAAGGTTCTTGAAATAGTCATATAATTTCAAGATAATTGCCAGTGCTACGGTAACTTCGGCAGCTGCCACAACCATTATAAATAGTACAAACATTTGCCCTTGCAGTCTATTTGGGTCATATTGACTAAATGCAACAAGATTTAGGTTTACAGCATTGAGCATTAATTCAATGCCCATCAGAATCAAAATTGCGTTTCGTTTGGTTACCGCAACGGCCAATCCTATCGAAAACAATAAGGCACTAATAACGAGATAATTTTGTATGGCTATCATCTGATTAAGCTTTCTCTTTTTTTGCAATATAAACTGCTCCAATCAAAGCAGCCAATAAAAATATACCAATAACCTCAAACGCAAAAATATAATCGGTCATTAGATTTACCCCAATTTGCTGCAAACTACTGCTATTATGAATTTGTTTACCAACGATATGGAAGTTGGCATCAAATATAATTTTCAAGAACCCCAAAAATAAAAGTACCGCAACCAAAACAGCCCAAAAACGATTGTGATGCCCAACTTCTATTTTATTCGGTTGTAAATTGGTACGTTGGAAATTCTTATTATTGGTGAGCATAATACCAAAAATCAATAGTATCAGAATTCCACCCACATAAATCATAATCTGACTGACAGCCAGAAAATCAGCTCCTGCAAAAACGAAAAGTCCAGCTATACCTAAGAGTGTAAGCAATAAACTGTATGCAGCATAAAGTACATTCTTAGTGAAAAGCAAATATAATGCCCCGCCAACCGTAATGGCTGCAAAGACAAAAAAAGCAATTTGCTTAATGAGCCAATAATCAAGGTTTTTTAATAATTCGTCAAACAATTTAGTCGTTATTTTTAGGTTTAATTTTCATTGTTGGCTTAAAAACAGGTTTCGGCTTTGGCGTTTCGGTTGTCGCTTGTTCTGTTTTTATTTCTTGTATTTCAACATCTTCAACTGGTTTTGGAGCAGGTTTGAAACTTGGCTTAAAAACAGGTTT
>NZ_LXHX01000070.1:0-22697 GCF_001649495.1 Emticicia sp. MM
GGCTGTCGCTTGTTCTGTTTTTATTTCTTGTGTTTCAGCATCTTCAACTGGTTTTGAAGCAGGTTTGAAACTTGGCTTAAAAACAGGTTTTGATTTCGGCACTTCCGAAACTGGTGCATTTGTCTCTTTATTTTCAACTTTTTCCTCAGTTGTGGTCTCTTCTGACTCTTTTACAACTGGCTTTGCAGTAGGTTTGAATGCTGGTTTAAATGATGTTTTTACTTTTGGAGCTTCATTCGTATTTTCACTTGGAGCAGTAGCCACAGGTGCTTTCTTTAAAGCGTCTTTTTCTTCGAGATATTGCTCGTATAATTTACGTTTTTTATCGGCTTGCTCGGCTGTCAGGTTTGAAAACTCAAAATTTAACTGAGTGATGTTCACTACACTAAAGTCATAATCATTGGTCATTGTCAAACATTCCGTCGGACAAACTGTTGTGCAAAGTCCGCAGAAACAGCATTTGGCCATGTCAATATCAAACTTTGCAGCATAAAGTCTAATCGGTGAGCCGTCAGACGCATAGCTGATAATCTCCGAAGATTTAATTGGTTCAATATCAATACAATCAACGGGGCATACTTTCGCACATTTATCACATACAATACAATCATCAATCTCGCAGTCGAGTTGATAACGCCCGTTGTCTGGCACTGGTAAAGTCTGATGAGGATATTGTAGCGTAACGATACCCGTTTGCAAGTCAAAATAACTCGAATCTTGCATTGCATAAGGTTGTCGGCTTCTACGTGCCTGCCAAAAGTGTCTGAGCGTCAGGCTCATACCTTTGAGAGTTGTTTTTATTCCTCGACTGATATTTTTAAAATAAGCGGACATTCAGTGTTTGTTTCGGGTCACAATTATTTGATTCCTGCAAAGATAACCTCAAAATTGTAATAATAGTCTATCTTTTTAGTATGATAAACAATAAATTTCACTTCAAAGTTTATGCCTAAATCTAAATTGACCAATCCGATTGAAAGAAATTGGGGCTAATTGCTTAACTTTGTGACAAAATTAGAGGATAAAAACCTTTCAAACAATGCAACAAACTTTGAGTCTTACCTTAGAGCCTGAGATAGCTCTCGATGATGCGGTTCTGCGTCAACACATCCAAAAAACTTATTTAAAAACGATTGACGAAGATTTTTCAATCAGGAAAATGCGTCAGTCGATTGATGCTCGAAAAGGGCAAGTAAAAATTAATCTCGAAGTAGAAGTTTATTCAGGTGAAATTCCACCGCCTGCGATGGAGTTTCGGAAAGAATATGCCGACGTGGCTAACAAGCCACAGGCAATTATAGTGGGAGCGGGGCCTGCTGGAATGTTTGCTGCTTTGCGTTTAATTGAGCTGGGTATTAAACCAATTTTGCTCGAAAGAGGAAAAGATGTGCGTGCCAGAAGGCGAGATTTGGCGGCAATCAATAAAGACCATGTAGTAAACCCAGAATCGAATTATTGTTTTGGCGAAGGTGGAGCAGGAACTTACTCTGACGGAAAACTTTACACTCGTTCAAAAAAACGAGGTGATGTGCGTCGAATTTTGGAAATCTTGGTGGCTCATGGCTCAACAAGCGAGATTCTGTTTGATGCACATCCGCACATCGGCACAAATAAATTACCGAGCGTAGTAGCCGATTTACGAGAAAGCATTCTGAAAGCAGGTGGAGAAGTACATTTTGATACAAAAGTAGTTGATTTTGTATTGGTCAATGGTGAAATGAAAGGTGTAATAACTGCCGATGGAACAGAAATAACTGGGCTGGGAGTTATTCTGGCAACTGGCCATTCGGCACGTGATATTTTTGAGTTATTGTACCAAAAAGATATTCTGATTGAAGCTAAACCTTATGCAATGGGTGTCAGAATTGAGCATCAACAAAGTTTGATAGATACGCATCAATACCATCGCCAAGAGCGAGGCTTGCTTCCTGCGGCATCATATAGTTTGGTAGCTCAGACCTATTACAAAAATATTCAGCGAGGAGTTTTTAGTTTTTGTATGTGTCCAGGTGGTTTTATTGTACCTGCTGCTACTGCCGAAGGTGAATTAGTCGTAAATGGCATGTCTCCCTCTCGTCGAGACTCAAAATATGCTAATTCGGGCGTTGTAGTTGCTATTAACGAAATTGATTGGCAGAAATATAAGCATTTAGGCCCATTGGCTGGTTTACAATTACAAAAAGATGTTGAGCAGAAAGCATGGAAATTGGCTGCCAGTTCAAAAAAACTATCGGATTCACAATTTGCTCCTGCCCAACGTTTAAATGATTTTCTTTCGGGCAAAATCTCTCGTGAACTTTTGCCTACTTCTTACCAACCAGGTTTGGTTTCGATGGATATGGCTGAAGTTTTACCCGATATTATTGCTCGACCGCTGCAAGAAGGAGTAAGAGAATTTGGTAAAAAAATGAAAGGGTACGTAACGAATGAAGCTCAGTTGATTGGTATCGAAAGTCGAACTTCTTCGCCCGTTCGTATTCCACGAGTTAAAGAATCGCTCGAACATTTACAAATAAAAAGATTATTTCCGTGTGGTGAGGGAGCTGGTTTTGCGGGAGGAATTGTATCGGCAGCAATGGATGGCGAGCGTTGTGCTGAACAACTTGTCAGAATATATGGGTGAAAAATGGCACAGAGGTTCAGAGGGACAAAGGCACAGAGTGTATCTTTGTTTATTATTCCGAAACAACTTTGTTTGTGCCTTAGTTTTTTTATTATATTGCCATGAATATCTGATTTCAAAACACCTGACTAAAACCTAACACCGTGAATTTTGCTGACTTTATAAATACGCTCAACAAACGCCTTTCGGAAAAACCTTTGCCAGGTCATGAGGAAATCATGCGACAAATGTCGCCATACCGCCTCAAAGTAAAGGTTGAACCAAATGCAAGTACTCGTCGAAGTGCCATTTTGATGATGTTTTATCCGAAAGGAGAAGATATTTTTATGCCTTTGATTTTACGTCCGCAATACGATGGTGTGCATGGTGGGCAAATGGCATTTCCTGGTGGAAGGGTTGAACTAAAAGATAAAGATATTCAAGCAACAGCCTTGCGTGAAGCTCAAGAAGAAATTGGTATCAAAGCAACAGATGTAAAAGTCATTAAAAATCTTACCGAATTATTTATTCCCCCCTCAAATATGTTTTGCCAGCCTGTGGTTGGATATATGACTTCACGCCCAGATTTCTATCCCGACGAGCGTGAAGTTGCTGGAATTTTCGAGGTATCAATCTCCGAAATTCTTGACCCATCAATCGTACAAGTGCGTACTGTCGAAACCAGAGGTGTAAAGCTCGAAACTCCATGTTTTGTGATTCAAGAACAAGTGGTTTGGGGAGCAACTGCCCTGATGATTGCCGAGTTGATAGAGATTTTGAAGTAAATGTAGGCCAAACCCTTTATTACAAGTTACTTTTTAGACTACAATACCATTAAAATCATTCACTGCCAAAAATCAGTAAGTCCATTAACCTTAATTAACCTTATATCAAGCAAATTTAACCTTTTACACAGAAATGAAGCCATAACTTTGAGCAAATAAAATGCACAAAATTATGAGAAAGATTTTACTGATGACTTATTTGCTATTGATGAATTTGGGCGTTTTTGCTCAAACCCCGACAAAGTTTTCACTGAAAGCTACTGTCTTAGATGCCGAACAAAAACCTTTAGAAAACGCTACTGTACTTCTCCTTTCTGTCAAAGATTCTTCCCTCGTTACCTTTGCCCGAACAACTGTAAGAGGTACTTTTGAATTGAAAAATCTTAATCTTAATGATTATTTTATCAAAATTACCTTCGTTGGGTATAGAAACTACGTAAGAGTTATCGAAAAATCTTCCACTGAAATGATAGATTTGGGCGAAATAAAAATGCAGATACTTAGTAACGAGCTTGATGCCGTTACTGTAAAAGCTGAAGCTTTACCCGTCCAAATCAAAGGCGATACGGTTGAGTTTAATGCGGGTTCATTTCGTACACAACCTAATGCAGCAGTAGAAGATTTACTAAAAAAACTACCAGGTGTGCAGGTAGATAGAGATGGAAATATTATGGCACAGGGCGAAAAAGTGCGAAGTATTACGGTTGATGGGAAAGAGTTTTTTGGAAAAGACCCAAAAGTTGCATCGCAAAATTTACCTGCTGATGCCGTAGATAAAGTGCAATTATTTGATAAAAAATCAGACCAAACGGCATTTACTGGGATTGACGATGGTAGCCGTGAAAAAACGATTAACCTTAAACTGAAAGAAGATCGTAAGAAAATGACTTTCGGTAAAACAACAGCAGGAGTAGGTGACAACGGGCGATTTGAGATCAAATCGAACCTTAATCGATTTAATAAAGCTCGCCAACGGTCACTCTTATTGTTGGGAAATAACGTGAATAAACAAGGGTTTTCGATGGAAGATTACCTCAATTTTTCGGGCGATATGCAGCGAATGATGGCGGGTGGAGGTGGCTCTTTGCGATTAGAATTTAACGCTGCCGATGGGGCAATTCCGCTCAATTTTGGCGGCCGAAATAATGGTTTTATTCGCTCATGGGCAGGAGGGGTGAATTTCAACGAACCTTTTTCACCAAAGACCGAATTGAATGGTAGCTATTTTTTAAATTCAATGAATAATCTTATTGAAACTGACTTGGTTCGACAAAACTTTTTGCAGAACCGCAATTTTTCAACGACCCAAAAGACTATTCAAAACAATCTAAATACCAATCATCGACTTAATTTTACACTTGATCATAAGATTGATTCGCTCAATTCGATGAAGTTTATTTCTAATTTTGCTCTAAACGAAACCAAACTTAGAACCGAAGGAGAAAGCCAAAATATAGACGATAAAGGAGTAATTCAAAACGAAGGAAATAGGAGAGTTGTGGTAGAAGGCTTGGGGCTGAATTATAATGCAAATCTGCTATTTAGACATAAGTTTCGCAAAAAAGGGCGAAATATGACTGCAAATGTTACTTTGGGTATTAACCAAAACAATAATAATGGTACTTTAGCGGCAATTAACTCATATCGAGGAGGAGTGGTTCGAGATACGATTGACCAGCAAAATTCGCAGCAAAATGATAGTCAAAACTGGGGGATAAACTTATCTTATTCGGAGCCAATTGCTCGCAAAAAATACTTGGAACTAAATTATAGCATTCGAGAAAACAACAATCGAATCGACCGCCAAGTATATGATTTGGGTGAAGGTAAACGAAGCCTAAATGAAGGGTTGAGTAATAAATTTATTAATGAGTATTTGTATAATCGCTTTGGTTTGAGTTACCGAATGGTTCAAAAAAAGTATAATTTTTCAACTGGAATTGCTTGGCAATCGTCGGTTTTGGATGGACAAATACCCAATAAAAACTTTACAGTTAATCGCCGATTTAGTAATTTTTTGCCAAATGCCCACGTAGTAATTACTACCGAGCAAAGACAGAATATTCATATCGACTACGAAACATCGGTGCGTGAGCCATCGCTGAATGAGCTAAACCCAATTCCTGAAAATACCGACCCCTTGCGAATCCAAATCGGTAATCCAGACTTAATACCTGAATATGCTCACCGTCTAAGTTTAAACTCTAATCGTTTCAATCAATCGAATTTTAGTAGTTTGTTTTTGAATTTTTCAATGACTTATACAAACAATAAAATTGCCACTGCACAAACTACCGATGATGCCCTTCGTCAGCAGATAAAGCTTATCAATGTTGCAAAAGATGTAGCTTTAAATGGCAATTTTTCGCTCGGATTTTCGATTAAAGAACTAAGTAGTAAACTAAATGTTAATACTAAACTTACCTATAATCAAGGTATAAATTTCATTAATAATATCGAGAATACAACCAGCCGCTATTTGGGTTCTTCGGAGTTGCGTTGGCAGTATGATTTTAAGGGATTTGTGAGTGTTGCTTTTGGCGGAGAAATAGCTTTCAATAAAACTCAATATGCTATTAGTCAAGAGTTTAATCAAAGTTTTGTCAACCAAACTTACTTTGCAGAGTCAAATGTGAACTTACCTAAAAACTGGACTCTTAGTACTAATTTCGACTATTTACTTTATGCCAGTTTTAATCAAAAAATACCACTTTGGAATGCGTCAGTTGCCAAACTTTTCCTGAAAAATAACCGTGCAGAAATGAAATTTTCGGTAGTTGATGCCCTCAATAAAAATGTAGGAATTAATCGTCAAGCAAATCTGAATTTTGTGGAAGATAGTCGTGTACGCTCGTTGGGGCGTTACTTTTTGGTAAGTTTCACGTACTCACTCAATAAACCTTTGGGTGGAAAGTCACAAGGGGTGATGAGAATCATTCAGCAATGAAATTGCTAAACAATCATAAAAATTAATGTCGTTTAAAGTGGAATATCTCAAAAGTTAAAAATAAATTTACTAAAACTCATTAAATATATGAAAACTACTATCGCTTGTCTATTTTTTACAGTTTTTGTTCACTTTTGTCAAGCCCAAAGTCCAACTGTTCAAGTGAATCCAGATGGTACGCATACTGTTATTCACCAGCATAATGACAATGTTTCGGTGCAAGTAAATCCAAACGGTACACATACAATTATTCATAACCATGGTAATGCTTCAACAAAGATTCATCCAGATGGGACACAAAGTCTAATTCAGCGTAATTCAAATACTAACTTAAAAGTAAATCCTGATGGTACGCATACTGTGGTTTATCGGAATAAAGGCACATCAATTCAAGTAAACCCAGATGGTAAGCATACAGTTATTCATCATAATGGTAATACTTCAACAAAAATAAATCCAGACGGAACACATACTTTGATAAAGGACTAAAATGCTAAGTTTTCAAAGAAAAAAGGCATTATCTACTAAAAATCAGTAGATAATGCCTTTTTTATAACTCATAATATTTTTAGTTTCTCATAATTTTAATTCCACTTCCGTTATTGGCTCTAAAATCATCAATCATCTTTTTGAATGCTTCGGGGCTGATTAGTTTGCCTTCTGTTGGTTGTTTTAGGTCGTTTGGTTTGAGTTTCGCAAACGTTATTTTGTTGGCAGTATAAACAATCTCACCATCGTTTACATTTACTTCCAAAATCATTCCAGGTAGAGTACCGTAGATTTCAGGGCCGCTTGGGCAGCTAATTTCGGGGGTAAACCATGCTACAATAGTTTTTTGGGTTTCATTATTAACCATTGTCGCTTTCATACACTCAAAACCTTTGATTTTTTTACTTTCTGTACCAAGTTTCCAAGCCATAGTCTGGAGTGTGTCGTTTATCAAATATTTTTTGCCAAGCATTTCTTTGAGGTCAATTTTTTTCTGGGTAGTAAAGTTGCGATATAGCTCGTTTTTGGGCATTGTCAATTTTATTTTTACGCCACCTCCTCCCATCTCTTCATCATCGTCGTCTTCTTTTTCGAGTAATTTATAAACCGACTCATTAGCATTGAAAAACAATTGGTGTTGCGTGGTTCTAAACTCTGGAATCATGGCTTTCATCGACTCATCGGTCATGCGTTTATGCATATTTATTTTTTGCTCAAAATCAATGATTCCTTCTTGTTTTTGGGCTTTTAAAGTGCCAAAACTGCCCAGAATGGCAGCAAATACTACTATTTTTTTCATTTTATTTTTTATTTTAGTTCAAGGCAAAATTGATATTCTTTTGCCTGCTTTAGGGTTAATATAGGTTGATTTAAGGTTAATTTAGGTTAAAAACTATGGTGTTTTTATGAAAAATCTTACATTTGTTTGATGCAAAATGATTTCAAAAATAAGCTCCCAATAATATTGATAGTTAGCAGTATTTTATTGCTACTATTTTTTCAATTTTTTTGGATTAGGCAAAACTATCTTGAGCAAAAAAAAATACTAAAGGACAACATCAGTCAGATTTTTGATGCTACAATTTCAGAACTACAAGACTCAATGATTATAAATCAAATGCAGTTGCAATCGGCAAAAGCAATTCCAAAAAAAACGTTTAAAGCCAAAGAAACACCCAAAAGTCCAAAAGTTTTGATGAATATGCTTCCACTCAATCCACTGACGGATAGTTCTTTAAGCGTAGCTGATACATCAATCAAAATGATAAAGTTTGCGTTTTCTCGCAATCAGATGAATGATTCAGTAAAGCGAATTTTGACGAGAATGATTTCGGTTGTGCAAAAAAGAGCAGGTACGAGTCGGTTGACCATACAGGTGAATCGTGATTCAAGTAAAAGTTTTAGTTTGTCAAACAATAAGGCTGATACAAATATGGTTTTGCCGAGTATTCAGCTCGAAAAAATAAGTGAGAAAACTAATTCTGATTTTAAATTAAAGAAAAGTGGCGGAGATACATTAATAACACTTCGCATCACTCAGGATTCGTTGCGGAGGCTCGATGTGGCCAAGGCCTTTCAACGAAAACTGATTAAATCGGCAATTGATTTGCCTTTTGAGGTATTTATTTCACCCAAAGTGAAATCTCAATTTGTTTTATCGGGAATCACCGTTGAAAGCCCCACTCATTCTAAATCTTTCATGGCAAATTTCAAGACCTACGAAAGCTTTTTACTCAAAAAAATTATCCCTCAAATTCTGTTTTCCCTCTTTTTGATTACTGTAACCTCTTGTGCTTTTTGGCTCATTTTTAGGAATTTGCAGCAGCAAAAACGCTTAACTTTGCTCAGAAATGACCTAATAAGCAACATCACTCATGAACTTAAAACGCCTATTTCGACGGTCAGTGTTGCTATTGAAGCATTGAGTAATTTTGGGGGCTTGCAAAATCCAGAGTTGACCAAAGAATATCTCGAAATCTCAAAAAATGAACTTAATCGATTATCGGTTTTGGTGGATAGTGTACTAAAAATGGCGGTTTTCGAGCAACAAAAACTTGATTTGAATTTTTCAGAAATCAATTTGAAACAATTAGTTGAGCAAGTGCTAAATACTATGAAATTGCAGTTTGAAAAATGCCAAGCTCAGGTGCAATTTGAAACGAATGGTCAAAACTTTATTAGTAGAGGTGACGAGATTCACCTGACCAATGTCATTTATAATTTGTTGGATAATTCTTTAAAATACACAACAAATACCCCTAAAATACTCATTATCTTAACCGAAAAAAACAAACAGTTTATCTTGACCTTTACCGATAATGGCAACGGCATTCCAAAGGAGTTTCAACATAAAATTTTTGAGAAATTCTTCCGAGTTCCTACTGGCAATACACACAATACCAAAGGCTATGGGCTAGGTCTGAGTTATGTCAAAAATATTGTTGAACAACATAGAGGAACGATTAATTTGGTAAATAAGCAGGGTGAAGGAAGTGAATTTAAGATAGTTCTTTTAAAAACTTTATGAAAACAAAAATATTGTATGCCGAAGATGAGCCATTTTTAGGCAAAATAGTGAAAGAAAGCCTTGAAAGTAGAAATTTTGAGGTAATTATGGTTACAGATGGTAAAGATGGTCTTGTGGCCTATGGTCAATACAAACCCGATATATGTGTGCTTGATGTGATGCTGCCTAACAAAGATGGTTTCAAATTGGCTACTGAGATTAGGCAACAAAATCCTACAATTCCGATCATTTTTCTAACTGCTAAAACCCAAACTGACGATTTGGCAAAGGGGTTTCAGTCGGGTGGTAATGATTATATCCGAAAGCCTTTTAGTATGGAAGAACTCATTATTCGTATCAATAATTTACTCAATCTAACGCAACAAAAAAATATAAACACAACCAATGTTATCAGGATTGGTCAGTACGAAGTCTTCTTAAATAAGTATGAGTTGACTTATCAAGACAAAATCAAGAAACTTAGTCATAGGGAAGCTGAGTTAATAAAGATTTTGTCCGAAAAGCGAAATAGCATTGTGAGCCGTAAAGATATTCTGATGCAGATTTGGGGCGATGATTCGTACTTCAATTCTCGCAATCTGGATGTTTATATGACCAAACTTCGAGAGTACCTTAAAGATGATCCAAGCCTTGAAATCATGACTATCAAAGGTGTTGGCTACTTTTTCAGAGCCTAACTTGCTGCTAATTCTCGCCAAAAAGTTATACTACATCTCAAAAAAATACTTTTTAGTGTCAATTTGACAATTAAACATTTCTTTTTATATATCTTTGTTTTATTAAAAGAAATGTGTCGTTTCTCTTAACAAAAATTATGATTAATGGTTTTTAAAATTAAACTCCAACCTATATTTTTCAAATGAAAAAAGTTATTCTGCTTTACGCACTCTTGTTGAGTGTACTGGGAGTACAAGCCCAAAAAAAAGTATTAGTATTTTCCTTAACAAGAGGTTTTCACCACAATTCAATCAAAGAAGGAAATCAGTTTTTTCTTGAACTCGGGAAAAAACAAGGTTTTAGCGTTGATACAACTACGAATCCTGCCAAATTTACCGAAGAAAACCTCAAAAAATACAATGCCGTTGTGTGGTTGAGTACGACTGGAGATGTATTGAATCCTGCTCAACAGGCCGATTTTGAGCGTTATATTCAAGCAGGTGGTGGTTATGTGGGTATTCACTCTGCTACAGATACAGAATATAACTGGCCATGGTATAACGATTTAGTTGGGGCATATTTTGCGAGCCACCCAGGTGGGAAAGTATCGAATGTGCAAAAGGGTAAAATGGTTACGCTTGATAAAACGTTTCCAGCATCGGCACATTTTCCTGAAACATTTGAAAAAACTGACGAATTTTACGATTTCAAATCTTTGAAAAAAGATATTTTGAAATTTATCGTAAAGGTTGACGAGTCGAGCTACCAAATGGGTAGAATGGGTGAGTTTCATCCAATGGCATGGTACCATGAATTTGATGGTGGAAAAGCATTTTATTCGAGTTATGGACACACACCCGAAACATTTACTGAGCCTTTGATAACCGAGCATTTTTGGCAAGGTTTGAAATGGGCAATGGCCGAGAAACTGGATTATTCAAAAGCTAAAACACAAAGAGCTCCCGAAGAGAACCGTTTTGAACGCACAATTTTGGCTACAAATCTAAATGAACCTACTGAATTGGTAGTTTTACCAAATGGAAAAGTGATTTTTACTGAAAGAAAAGGTTTGGTAAAAGTTTGGAATCCTGCAACCAATAAAATAAAAATTGCAGCCCAAATGCCAGCTTATACCAAATTTGAATATGGCTTGATGGGGGTAAATATTGACCCAAATTTCGCTCAAAATAACTGGATTTATTTCTACTACACCCCAGACGAAACTCGTGAGGTAACGAAAGATAATTTCTTATCGAGATTTGTTTATGACGACCAAAAAGATACGGTAGTGTTTTCTTCTGAGAAAGTAGTTTTGCGTGTAGGTGTAAAGCGTGATGAATGTTGCCACACTGGTGGTTCGATTGAATGGGACGGTAAAGGAAATCTTTTCCTTTCAACTGGCGATGATACCAATCCTTTTGCATCAAGTGGTTACGCTCCAATTGATTTTCAAGAAGGTCGTTCGGGTTGGGATGCTCTTCGCTCGTCAGGAAATACCAACGATTTACGAGGAAAAGTTTTGAGAATTACACCACAAGAAGATGGTTCTTATAAAATTCCAGAAGGTAATTTATTTCCTGTAGGAACAGAAAAAACACGTCCAGAAATCTATGCTATGGGTATGCGTAATCCTTACAGAATAGGTGTTGATAAACGTACAAGTTATTTATATTGGGGAGATGTTGGCCCAGATGCAGGCAAAACAGACCCCAAAAGAGGCCCAGAAGGTATTGTAGAGTTTAATCAAGCTCGCAAGCCAGGGTTCTTTGGCTGGCCGATTTTTACAGGGCCTAATTTTGCATATAATCATTATGATTTTGCTAAAAAAGAATCTGGTGAAAAATACGATCCTTTGAAACCAATCAATGACTCGCCAAATAATACTGGTTTAACAGAACTTCCACCTGCTCAAAAAGCATGGATTTGGTATGGCTATGGCGATTCTAAACTGTATCCTGAATTTGGTAAAGGTGGTTGTAACCCAATGGCGGGTCCTGTTTATTATTCAGAAGATTATGATAAAAGTCCGAAGAAATTGCCGAGCTATTATGATGGAAAATTCTTGGCTTACGAATGGATGCGTGACTGGATTTATATGGTAAGCATGGATAAGGACGGAAATTATACAGGTATGGAGCGTTTTATGCCAAGTACTAAATTTGCTCACCCAATGGATATGGCTTTCTCGAAAGATGGACGTTTGTTTGTCTTAGATTATGGCATGAATTGGTTTACGCAAAACGAAGATGCAACGCTTTCGGTCATTGAATACAACGCAGGAAATCGTAAGCCTGTAGTGATGGCAAAAGCCGATAAAAAAGCAGGGGCTTCTCCACTGACAGTTGCTTTCTCGTCAGCAGGAACCATGGATTATGATGGTGATGCTCTGAAATATTCGTGGAATTTTGGCAAAGGCATTCCCGCAAGTACTCAACAAAATCCGAAGGTTACTTTTGCTAAACCTGGCGAATACGACGTTGTTTTGACGGTAACAGATGTGGCTGGAAATAAAGCAAATCAAACATTGAAAGTGAAAGTTGGTAATGCCGAACCAAAAGTAAATATTGCCGTAAAAAGCAACAAAACTTTCTTCTTCGATGACCAAAATATTGATTATGAAGTAAGTGTTGCTGACAAAGAAGACGGTACAACCGCCAAAGGTATTGATGCTGCTGATGTGGTTGTAAATATCAATTACTTGGAAGGTTATGACAAAACAATGATTGAGCAAGGACACAAAGAAAACATGAACTTTGCGGCAGGAAAACGTTTGATTGATTTGAGCGATTGTAAGGCTTGCCACTCAGTTGATAAAAAATCTATCGGACCAGCGTATATTGATATAGCTAAAAAATACCGCCGTGGACAAACGGCTATTAATCAGTTGGCTGAGAAAGTGATCAAAGGTGGTGGTGGTGTTTGGGGAGAACAAGCAATGGCGGCTCACCCGCAAGTTTCGCTTGCTGATGCCCGAGACATGGTTGACTATATTCTTTCATTAAACGATAAGAAAAAAGCTTCGCAACCAATTAAGGCTGCTTATGAAACTACGGCACATAAGGGTAAAAAAGATGGAGCATATATCATTCAAGCTACTTATACTGATAAGGGAGGAAAGGTGATTGGCCCTTTGACAAATACAGAGTCGGTAGCTTTGCGTAGTCCTAAAGTGAAAGCAGTTACGTTTGATGAAGCCAAAGCTACATCGAAATTTAATGTGGAGGCATTGGGTGGTGAAATTGTAATCGCTACTGAAGATGGTGCCTATTTTGGCTTCAAAAATATTGATTTGACTGGTGTAAAAGGATTGACGATTGGAGCGTTTTCGCAAAAAGGGCAAAGTGTAGGTGGTAAAGTTGAAGTGCGTTCGGGCTCACCAACAGGGGCTGTATTGGCAGAAGCTGAGGTTTCAGAATCTAATATGATGCCTTTAAAAGTTAACTTAAATGCTACTGGCCAACAAAACTTGTATTTTGTTTTCAAAAACCCTAAAGCTGAAGGCAAAGCTTTGTTTGGCATAAGCACAATTGATTTCTTGAATAAGTAATTTTGTAATAGCCGACAATAACAAAAATGCCTTGCTGAATCATCAGCAAGGCATTTTTGTTATTTGAATTTGGTGAAGAACTAATCAATTAAATTACCTCACGAACTTCCGCCACCCCAAATAAATTAAAGCAAAAAGTATAGCGAAAATGCCGAGTAAATATTGAAAAGGTAGATATGAGAATACGACAATATGAATTTTTTCGAGTAGCCACATCAAAAACATCGTAGCAAAAAGCATGAACCAAAGTCCCGAAATCTTATCGAAACCAGGCACGAGTGATAAATCAACATTTCTACGAATGACAAAAATCGTTACGACCATTACTATAATCGGTAAAATCTGTAAATAAACATCAGTCTGCATGACATCGCCTCTTTGAAACAAGAAAAAGTAAGCATTCAACGCCACAGCGAAGATACCAGGCACACTCACAAGATAAATCAAAGTTGCATACAGATATTTCCACGGTGAAAGATGCCCTTCTCCTTTGCCTAAAACCCCCGCAATAATCGCTGCAATTGGAATAATTAGAAAGTAGAAAAGTAAGAAATTCGGGTTTTCTCCGATTTGCTGAAAGAGTTCTCGTAAGGTCATTGTTGACTTTGATTTGACGGTGTGATGCGATTGATTTTGGCAAATGTAAATGTTTTTTCAAGAAAAATCCAAAACCTACTTTAATTCGGTTTCGTAGATAAACAGGGTTGAGGCCGAATTATCATCAGGTACAAAATAAGCTTTTAGCCCACCTTTGATTGTTTCTACCCAAAATGGATTATTGGTCATTGCTAAACCACTCGGCGACCACAATTTAATTGGTACTTGAAAAATAGGTTTTTTGTCTATCAAATTCACAATTTCAAATCCTCCCAAACGAACCACATTTCCGTTGGGTTGACCATATTTCTGAAATCCCGAACAAAGCATTTTATGCTTACCCAAATAATGACAGTCCTGATAATCAATATAAAAAGAAGGGTTTTTGATGCGTAAATTTTCGGGAGAAGCAGTCGTTTTTTGTTTCCCTTTGGCATTTAATGACCATTCGTAAAAATTTCTTGAACCCCAACTGGCACCCAATAATTTATTGCTTTCAATATCGTGAACAATCGCTCCAATGTGTTCATTAAACCTCATAACCTCCTCAATTTGAAATGTTTGGGCATCAACTTTATAGATGATTGATTTACTATTGGGGCGATACTCAGCCACAGGAATCCAAATGTATTTTCCATCAAAATCAATTCCACCAGGGTGATAGATACTGCCTTCTCCTAAAGTAATTTTGGAAATAAGCATTCCAGTTGAATCAAACTTAAATAGATGTCCGACCCCTTCGCCAGTATCACCATTTTTAGGTGGTTTTGTTACTTCCACCGAACTCATGAAAATGAAATTGCCAATTTTTACCATGCCTTGTGGATGAAACGTAGGAAATTTAAGCGGCAAAGCTTTTTCCTGTGTCCAAACAGTATTGGGAGTGAGCTGCTTTATTTTTGTTTCAAGTAAACTTTCTTGAGCATGGACGTGGAATATCGAACATACTAAAAGCAATAATCCAATGTGTTTTGTCATGAGAAATGATTTTGAAGCAAAGGTAAGTAAAGAGATAAATTTATTTTAAATTCGGAATGGCTTAAATGATTGATAGTAATTTTTTTTATTCGTAATTCGTAAATCTAAGTTCGTCATTCTACTTATCGAAAACCAATCAGCTTTAAAATAGAAAAATCCCCCCAAATGGAGAGATTCTTCGCACTCAAAAAAGGTACTCAACTATTAAATAATTTTAAAGCCAACCGTAAACTGCCATCCTTTATCTTTAAATTGGTTATTGCTCATATTCAATGCCGAAACCTCTGACAAACTTCCCACTTTTCTCAAATCAAGATTTATACCTAAGATTTTTACGCCAACACCCAACTGATAGCCAAATGAAGCATTTTTGATAGCATCATCGTTTGAAGTAAGGTCTTTCAAGGCATCTTTTAGTTTTTGGTCTTCCGAAAGTTTAAAGGTTGCTACTGGGCCAGCATTCACTCTAAAAATCTTTAAAACCTTAAATCCAACCAAAACCGGTACATCAAGATTACTGTACGAAAATTTCACTTTTCCTACATTCTGAATATCAATCGTGCCGCCTTTTTGTGCCAACAAAAGTTCAGGTTGAAGATATACTCTGTCTCCAAAACGAGTCCAAATACCAGCCACATAGCCAGTTTTTGTGTCGTAACTTTGAGAAATATTTTTACCAAGCGAACCAGCATCAGTATAAACTTGGTTGAATGTAACACCACCTTTGATGCCCAATTGAAAACCTTTTTGAGCGAAAGTATTAGTAAACAGGCCAAATAATAAGAAAAGAGTAAAAAACGAGATTTTTTTCATGTTAGTTTTTGTTAAATGAGTAGTAAACGTTGAAAAAAATAGAGATACGTGCATAAATGAATCAAGAATATTTTTTTAGATTAATTAGGTAAAAAACCGTGCCACGCTTGAGCAGGAACTTTATCTCAGATGGTTTTGAGGAAATAACGCAGATTATTCGCAAATTCGTATTTTATTAACGAAAGATTAACACTTTGTAGAGCATTTTTCACAATTGCTTACTTGAAAAATAAATAAATGGCAAAAATTAAAACGGCATATTTCTGCCAAAGTTGCGGATTTAGTTCACCAAAATACCTTGGTCGATGTACTTCTTGTGGAGAATGGAACACAATGGTAGAAGAAGTATTGACCAAAGAAGAACCCGAAAAAGGTAATTGGAAATTTACCTCGTCGGGTACACCACGCACTGCAAATAAACCAAAAACACTCACTGAAATCACGACCCAAGAGCGTTATAGAATCGTAACCGAAGATGACGAACTCAATCGAGTTCTGGGCGGTGGAATTGTCCCTGGCTCTTTGGTTTTGATTGGTGGTGAACCTGGTATTGGTAAATCTACGCTCATGTTGCAGATAGCCTTGAGCCTAAAAGATTATACAATTCTTTATGTGTCGGGTGAAGAAAGCGAGCAACAGATAAAAATGCGTGCTGAGCGAATGCAATACGTGAATGATAAGTGCTATATCTTGAATGAAACTTCGACCGATAATATTTTTCGTCAAATCGAACTTACCGAGCCAGATATTGTCATTATCGACTCGATTCAAACGTTAGCTTCACCATTGATTGAGTCGGGGGCAGGAAGTGTTTCGCAGGTGAAAGAATGTACTGCCGAATTGATGAAATTCTCGAAAGAATCTGATACTCCCGTGATTATGATTGGGCATATCACGAAAGATGGGGGGTTGGCTGGCCCGAAGGTTCTCGAACACATGGTCGATACTGTTTTACAGTTTGAAGGCGACCGCCACATGACCTACCGAATCTTGCGTACAACCAAAAATCGTTTCGGTAGCACTTCTGAACTGGGTATTTACGAAATGCAAGGCACAGGCCTTCGCCAAGTAAGTAATCCATCCGAAATCTTGATTTCGCAGCGTGAAGAAGATTTGAGTGGAATCACGATTGCTGCCATGCTCGAAGGGAATCGCCCACTTTTGATTGAAATTCAGTCGCTCGTAAGTATTGCAACTTACGGAACTCCACAACGAACCAGCAATGGTTTTGATAGTCGAAGAACGCAAATGTTATTAGCAGTTCTCGAAAAAAGAGGTGGTTTCAGACTTGGAACACAAGATGTTTTTTTGAATATTGCAGGCGGTTTGAAAGTAGAAGACCCCGCCATTGATTTGGCGATTTGTGTCTCCATCGTTTCATCTTACGAGGACATCAGCGTGCCGAGTTCATGTTGTTTTGCGGCTGAAGTTGGTCTCGGTGGCGAAGTTCGTGCAGTTAATCGCATTGAAAATCGCATTTCCGAAGCTGAAAAGCTGGGTTTTAAGAAAATCTTTGTATCAAAATATAATCTCAAAGGCTTAGATACCAAACAATTTAAAATTGATATTTTTGCCGCCAGTAAGCTGGAAGAGGTATTTAGTGAATTATTTGGATAGAAAATTAATAATTGAAAATGTAAAATTGATAATGTATAATGAGAATTCGTCCATTTTCAATTTTGCATTTTACATTTTTCATTAGTAATGTATTACATAGAAAACGAATATTTAGAAGTTGGAATTGATGCCAAAGGGGCAGAGTTAGTAAGTCTTTACCACAAAGACCACGATTTGGAATATATGTGGGGAGCCGACCCTGCATTTTGGGGTAAATCATCGCCAGTACTGTTTCCGATAGTGGGTGGTTTAAAAGAGAATGCTTACACTTTTGAAGAAAAAAACTACAATTTGCCACGTCATGGTTTTGCCCGTGATATGTTTTTTGAAGTAGAAGACCACTGGGACGATGGGATAAGTTTCCTACTTCGGTCCAACGAAGACACACTCAAAGTTTATCCATTTGAGTTTGAATTTCGCTTGGTTTACGAACTTTACGCAAATTTGCTTAGCGTAACTTATCACGTAACTAATTTGGGCGAAAATGATATGTATTTTTCGGTAGGCGGACATCCAGCATTTGCCGTTCCACTCGAAGAAGACCTAAGCTACCAAGATTATTATTTGGAATTTGAAGAAGAAGAGAATCTCAAACGCTGGCCGCTAAGTTCGCAAGGATTGATTCTGGACGAACCAGAAGCCATTTTCGAGCAAACACTAATTGATGATGAATTAGTCGAAATTGAAACTAAGCTTTTGCCTCTGACCAAAGAATTATTCCACCAAGATGCACTGGTTTTCAAGCAATTAAATTCATCGACCGTAACACTGAAATCTGATAAAAGTGAACATTCACTTCGATTTGATTTTGCGGGCTTTCCATTTCTCGGTATTTGGGCAGCCAAAGATGCCGATTTCGTGTGCATCGAACCTTGGTGCGGCATTGCCGATTCGGTCAGACATTCACAAGAATTAACTGAAAAAGAAGGCATCAATATTCTACCCGCAGGCGATGTATTCGAGCGAGCTTGGGCGGTGAAATTGAGTTGATTGTTTGCAAATATGATTTGTTTTTCTGAGAATAGTTGTTTACTTTTAGCTAATAAGTTGAGAAATTATGACACAAATAACGCTCAAAATTGATGATTCGATTGTTGAAACATTGGGTAGGCAGCAAATCGAAACAAAAATCGGAGAATGGTTGAAAGAACTTAAAAGGAAGATTGACCTACAAGAAGCCGCCGAGGAGTTAGAAAATTTACAATTTAATAATGACCCAAGCTGGCAAGTAGCACGTACCCTTGCATGGGAAACCTATAAGCATAACTTTGAAACAGAAGCACAATGAAAACTTACATTGTTGATGCCAATGTTTTGATGTCAATTCTTATAAGTGGAAAAGCAGTTTATCGAAATTTATTGAAAGAATACGTTTTTTTGAGTAGTGATTTTGCTTTCATCGAAATTGATAAATACCAAAAAGTTATTTTGCAAAAAGCAAAGTTAGACAATGATTCTTTTAAGCACTTTTCTTATTTTGTGTTTTCTAACGTACACTTTCTACCCAGTTATGTGATTGATGATAATGTAAAACAAAAAGCTATCGACTTAGTCAGCGATGTTGATATAAAAGATGTTGCCTATGTAGCTTTGGCTATGCAGTTAGATATTACATTATTGACTCGTGACCAAGTTCTACATGATGGATTAAGAAAAAAGGGCTTTCGTAGCATTCAAATGTTTGATGATTTTCTGAGAAATGCTTAAAATTAATTTGCCAATTGTTGGTAATTATCTACCCCCTTACTCATCCGATAAAAAATCCTTTTTTTGAGCTTTTCAGGGCTTAAAACCTTCATCCCCTCTCCAAAACCAAGTATTTCTTTCTCCAGTTCAAAATTTAATTGTACTTGAATCTGAATTACTATGCAATCATCAAGCCTTTCCAACACCATTTGTGAATGATGCAAAGGCTTGGTTTCGACATAAGGAGCGTGTTCGAGATTAACCCAGATTTGTACTTTTTCGGCTCGCATATTTTCTGAAACTGTTACGCCGATGGTGTCTCTGTAAAATAATTCGGGGTCGAGGTCGGTGTTTTCTCGGTAAGCTATTTTTTCATCAATACTCAATTCCAAAATACGGTCAAGTGCTAAATGAGTGACGGTTTTTTGCCCGTTTCGTACACCAACCGCAAACCATCTATTTTTAAATTCTTTCAACCACCAAACGTGGAAGTAGAAAACACTTGCCGCCCGAGCTTTAAATGATTGATAAGTCATTTGTACGGCTTTCTGATGAATCACCGAATTATAAAGCAAATCAAGGTGCGAAAGCCCACGCAGATTATCGTTTTTCTCAAAATCAATAATTGAATGTTTCTTATTTGTTACCGAGTAAACGTGGTCTTCGAGTTTCTGAACTACCTCATTGAGTTGTTGAAAATGTGAAAATCCCTTAAATTGCTTCAAAAGCTCAACGGCCTCATTCATTCTGCCCAAATCAGTATCCGAAATCGGGATATTCGTGATGCTATAATTGGGGTCTTCGTAAGTATAATATTTTTTATCAAGCACCACGATAGGAGCGAAGTAGCCCAGTTTATCGCTTCGCATCATCTGAATATCGGCCTGAATGGTGCGTTTACTAATGCCTTTATCCATACCTTCGTATTCATAAAGAGCTTCCGAAACCTGCTCGATTAAATCTTCGAGTGTCCATTTTCGGTTGCGTCGTTGCAGACAGCTATCAATAACTTTATAGCGAATAAGTGCGTTGCGATTGGCGGGCATTTGTTTAGATAGTTTAAAAAACATTTTATTCATTGCCGTCTGCTTTAGCTGACGGACTCAGGGAAATTAATTCAACTTTGGCCATAATATAAAAGCATTTATTTGGACTAAAGTCAAAATTGTTTTTTTCTTATTTTCCGTCAGCTAAAGCAGACGGCAATGAAAATGTTTTCATAAAATAATAAAAATAATTTTATCTACGCAAATAGACTGCGTAATTATGTTTTTACTTTGTAGCATCAAAAAAACAAAATGAATATCCAAGACCTAAAACAACTCATCGCCGACGATTATATCAATGTACAAAAACATCCAACGGCTGATTTGTATATCTATAATTATTCGCCCAAAGCTCAATACGACCGACTTTGGAACGAATGGACGCTTGCTTGTAGAGGCTTGATAATGAATGGTTTGCATGAAGTCGTAGCTCGACCGTTTCAAAAGTTTTTTAATTTAGAAGAATCAGAAAACTTGATTTTGCCAGATGAGCCTTTTGAGGTTTACGAAAAAATGGATGGTTCACTCGGTATTTTATATTGGGCTGATGGAAAACCCGCAATTGCCACTCGTGGTTCGTTTACGAGCGAGCAGGCAATCGTTGCTACTGAATTATTACACACAAAATATGCCGATGCAATCAAACATTTAGACCCAACCAAAACTTATTTGTTTGAAATCATTTACCCCGAAAACCGAATTGTGATTGATTACGGTGATGCACGGAAATTAGTTTTATTGGCCATTATTGACACAAAATCGGGTATCGAAATTCCATTGCCAACGAACGAACATTTTGAAATTGTAAAACGATACGATGGTCTGAATGATTTACAGCAATTAAAGGCTTTGGAAGAAGACAACCGTGAGGGGTTTGTGGTAAAATTTAAGAGTGGGTATCGTCTGAAAGTGAAATTTGCTGAGTATGTGCGTATTCATCACATCATTACGAGAGTTTCGAGCGTAAATATTTGGGAATATCTGAAAGAAGGACAAGAATTATTGCCAATTTTGGAACGAGTACCCGACGAGTTTTATGATTGGGTGAAACAAACGCACGCCAAATTACTGAGTGATTTTGCCCAAATTGAAGCCGAAGCCAAAACAGAATTTAAGATTTTAGCAACTAAAAAAGAAATGGCTCTTTATTATCAAACTTGCAAGTACCCAGCAGTTTTGTTTAAAATGATGGAGAATCGACCTTATGACCAAATCATTTGGAAGATGATTCGACCAAAATTTGAAAAGCCGTTTACTAATAAGATTGAAATATGAAAACAATACTAATATTAAGAGGCTTACCAGCCAGTGGAAAATCAACCTATGCAAGAAACCTAATTGACGAAAACAAAGGAGCATGGAAACGACTCAACAAAGACGAGTTGCGTGCAATGCTTGATAATTCACACCATTCAACCACCAACGAAAAATTTGTTGAGCGTGTGCGAGATATGATGCTCATTGAAGCCCTAAAAGAAGGTAAACACGTAGTGATTGATGATACCAACTTATCGGCAAGACCCATTGAGCGTATTCAACAAGTAATTGGTAAATATAAAAAAGATACTGGACAGGAAGTGAAAATTGAAATCATGACAATGGAAACTTCGCTCGAAGAATGTTTGGCTCGTGATGAAGTGCGTGAGAAAAAGGTAGGTCGAGACGTAATCATGCGAATGCATAACGACCATATTGCCAAAGAAAAATTGCCAATAAATTCGACCAAAAAAGAGATAGATTTGAGCAAACGAGGGCCGCATTATCAGCCACAAGATGATACTTTGCCTTCTGCAATTTTATGCGACCTTGATGGAACTTTGGCAATTATCCACAACCGAAGCCCGTTTGATTCTGAGCGTTGCGAAACCGACTTATTGAACGAACCAATTGCCGAAATCGTAAAAAATTATGCAGCAATGGGTGTAAAAATTATCTTGATGTCAGGCCGAGATGAAGCCGCTCGACGCCCAACCACCAATTGGTTGGCTTATAATCGACTTCCGTATGATGCACTTTTTATGCGAACCAAAGGTGATGCCCGAAAAGATTCGGTCGTGAAAAAAGAATTGTATGAAGCTCACGTAAAAGGTCAGTATTTTATCAAATTTGTGCTTGACGATCGAAATCAAGTGGTCGATTTATGGCGATTAGAGCTGGGTTTACCCTGTTTACAAGTCAATTATGGCGATTTTTAACGAAAAAAGACTGGCTCAAACCGGCCAGCCTTTTTTTAATTGAATCCACACAACTTTTATGAAAAAACTATATAATACTATATCGAATTTCTATCTATAAGACTCCATTTTTCTGAAATCGGTTGCATCAAATAGGATTTATTTTTTGGTAGGGGTATAAAAAAAAAGGACTGGAGTAAATAACTCCAGCCTTTCCCGCTACTAAATCCAC